>CAYRPI010000040.1:10972-11403 GCA_964426225.1 uncultured Candidatus Babeliaceae bacterium
GAAGGGACAGCGTTGCGTATAAAAACAGAAACTTCGGTTGGTTTGTTTATTCTTGTTGCAATAGGCATCTTCTTGTATATGAGTTTTCAGATAGGTGTATTGCGCTTTGATACTGTTCGTTACAACCGATATACCGTTTATTTTCATGATATTTCGGGTTTAAATAAGAAGGCAAATGTATCAATTGCTGGGGTTAAAATAGGATGGGTGGATGTACTTGAATTAGTCAACAATGGTCAGCAGGTTCGTGCAGAAATAATGATTCTAAAATCGTATCCTTTGCATTCGGACGCATATGGCGTTGTTCGGCAAGATGGTCTTTTGGGGACTAAGTACGTAGAGCTTCATCCAGGGGATTCCCTCTTGCCTACTATTCCACCGGGTGGCATCTTGATGAAATCAAGTAAAGATTCGGTCTCAATAGATCAGAT
>CAYRPI010000040.1:11413-11628 GCA_964426225.1 uncultured Candidatus Babeliaceae bacterium
GAATTACAAGATATCTCAAAAAATATTGGTGAAGTAACAACTTCCTTTAAAAATGTATTTGGAGGGGATTCTGGTACTGCACGCATTGAAACGTTGATGGATAATTTCACAAAGGCATCGGATCGTGTTGCAACTATGGTTACGACTATTGAAGATATTGTGCAGCGTAATGAGCACTCTTTCACGGATCTTGTGACGGACATGCGCACAGTTGT
>CAYRPI010000041.1:0-1906 GCA_964426225.1 uncultured Candidatus Babeliaceae bacterium
AGAATGCATCTTCTACGGGAGAGCTGGTTAGCAGAACAGGGATAGTTCCTGCAAAGCCTATAAATAAGCCAATTCCTTGGATTAAATTAAGGGATTCTTTTAGAAACAGGAGGGCAAAAAGGGCGGAAAAGAAAGGGGCCGTATTAAACAAAAGAGACGCTTTGCTTGTGGTTACTTCTTGTAGGGCCCAGAGCCGAAAAACGTAGGGAATAAAGACTGAAAAAACTGTTAATTGTACATAAAGCCAGATATCTGCTTTGCAGGGATAGCAGCGAGGTTTTGTGCGTGTGAGAGCCCATGTGAGTAATATTGATCCTCCGGTGAGCATGCGGAGTCCTACTGCAAAGAGAGGGGTGGCATGAACCACCATAAGTTTGCCGAGGGAAAATGTGAACCCAAAAAGGGCGTATAGAATTATAACGAGAATCATGGGCGGTAGTTGTTTGGGTAAAAAAGAGATGCTATATCTTATTCAACGTAGTACATGTGCGACGATTTGTAAACCTTGTTATAACACACCTAATAGTTTTAGCTCAGCTCGTGCTGCTTTGTAATTATTATCTTTTAAGTGGACGGTTTTCCATCCACATTGCTTTGCCATCTGTATGTTTTCTTCTTGATCATCAATAAAGACGATAGTGGCAGGATCTAAGTTATAGCCGGATACAAGGTGATTGAAGATTGATTTATAGGGTTTTATCATGCCAAGAAATCCAGAGACTACCAGATATTCTGGTCGGATGAACCTGAAAATAGCATCTTGCATCTCTTGTTTATTATATATCTGTTCAAATGCATCTGCTGCATAATTTGATAGTAGCATGATACAGTTTTTTTCTTTTTTTGCGCACTCTTCTAAAAGCTTTACGCCCTCAGGGATAGGATGTGTGAAATTGGCGTGCATTTCAGGATCAAACATTATGCAGAGAATAGATTTAACCAACTCTTTTTCACGTCGGTCATGCAGAAGGTTGTTGCAGGAACCGTCATCGATACATTTGCAGGTGCACTCGATTATCTCTTTTCCGGTTATTGGTTCCCCTATCTTTTTTCCGGTTATTTCTGCGATTTCGTCGGAAGAGATAGAGCTTGAAAGCCAGGTACACATAAGGGCGGGTAATATTATTCCATCTCCGCATGCACAAGGGCAGCCTTCTTCAGGCACCTGTTTCCCATAAAGCTCTTCCATTACTGTAAAGGTAAGTGTTTTGATATGAGCAGGGTTTTTCCAGCTGAAGAGCGCATAGCTGATGAATTTGCCTATCATTTTCTTTACGATTTCACTTTTTTTAGTTTGCACGAGTACACCGCCAGCATCAAAAACTACGGTTGTAGCGTTTATTTGGCTTATTGTACAGATTATTAAAACTAAGGGCAGGAGCTGTTTTATGCGTGCGAAGGGAGATTTTTTCACTATAATGTTCCTTTTCGGGTTATTTTTAAGGTATAGTATAAGTGTATGGAATTTGATTTTTTTGTCAAATTGGCTAAAAGGAGTGTGGTATGGATCCTAATCAAATGTTATTGTATGACCCTAGACTTATGACATCCTATCGCGAGGCTAAGCATAAAGGGGAATTAAAAGAGGCAACTTTTGTTTCTGATGTAAAAAATCCTTCTTGTGGAGATCATGTTATTTTTGCCGGTATAATAAAAGAAGGGACTTTGGTTGATTTAAAGTTTTCTGGAGATGGGTCGATGCTGAGTCAGGCTTTTGCAGAGTTGGTCTGTGACCATGTAATTGGCAAGTCGACAGCGGAGGTACTAGCTTTAGGCGAAGAAGATGCGCAACGCATTTTAGGGGTTGAGCTTGGTCCTACGCGGTTAAAAACGATATTTTGGGTTCTTACAGTTTTACAAAAGGGAATAGCAGGAGATGCTTAACCGAGATATAGTGTCGCGAGAT
>CAYRPI010000041.1:1916-11186 GCA_964426225.1 uncultured Candidatus Babeliaceae bacterium
ACAGGGTTATGTTTCACAGTATTCGGCTGGGCAGGCCGTTGTTTTTGATGCCGTTATGGCTCAGTGGCTTAATGTGTGCAATGATGATTCGGCTGCCAGGCGTGTGGCTGAGAGAGCATGGCCTTTTCTTGTCCCTTTGTGGAACGGGCTTTTGGGGCAACAGATAAAAATTTTGTCTGAGGGAATGGAGGGAATGGAGTATTCTCTCTTTTCTGTGGATGGTTCTCAACTTTATCCTGAGCGACATCAGGGTATTCCTTGTGCGCTTATAAATATAGGGACTGCGGCTTTTTCGTACTCAAAGACAAGTACGGCCAAGCTTTTTTCACAGCCTTATTTGATAACTCCGGCTTTAGGATTTAATCCCGACTCTTCTGTTGAGGGTGGGCTGTTGGATGAGGGATTTATTAGTTCCTTGCGGACAGAATATGAGTTACGTAGTGCCTTAGAGTTTGCAGAATTAAATTTTGCACCGTTTTCAGGATTAAATCCTGGATTAAATCCTGTTTTCTTTGATGGATCGCTGATCTTTTGGCATTTAGAACAGGGGAAAAAGGTTACGGATAATTTATTCTTTAAAAAATATCTTGGCTATTTTCATGCTTTTGAGCAGAAGCGTATTTTACATGCGGGTTATATTAGCATGCCTAAGAGTAGGGAATTAGTTAATATTGTACGGGCTCTGTGTGGTGGGGATCCTGTTGCGTTACGTTTTTTTACGGACGCTGATTTAGTCGCATCTTTTCTTGAGCCGGGCAATAGAACGGTTCTTTTTGAAAGTCGTGCGCTTATTATTGCTCAGTATCCAGCTCTTTTGCAGCCTCGATTTTTCTATCTTAATGTAGGGTCTGAAATTGCTAGAATTGAGATCCCTGCATGGATTGCAGAAGATGAAGCGCTTGTTGATAGATTGGCTGCTATTTTGCTAGACCAGTGCGCCAAGGGGCGTGGATATCCAGTATGTTTGGCGGAGGCTCATGAACAAGCAGTAGTAAAAGCAGCGGATCGCGAATTCTTCTTTGCCTGTATGGCTAAGTGGTTGAATCGCGAAGGCGCTGCTTTTAGTAGTTCTCGAAAAAGTATGCTTAAAAAAAGCCCTTCAATTTAAGGGTTGCGAGCGGCTTTCCTTTGAGCAAGAGTATCAATTACATTTACAATAGCATGAAAGGCTTCGTCCCCTGCCATTTTCATTAGGCCAATCATCTGGTCTGTTTGTCTTTGTGTCCATTCTAAAGAAGTTATTCCATGGAATGCAGGGGCCATCGGATCATAAGTAGGATCTGAAAAATGGGCATTTGGTATTGCAGGGAGATATATTAAAACAGGAGCAGGTGAGGTTGGTCCATCATCGAAAACAGAGAAGGTGTTAGATTCTGCTTTGTGATAGTCAATGGTTGGGAATGGAATATTATTTTTTTGAGCCCATGCCGCCGCACCTTTTACAGCTCCTGCAAAATACATATCTCCACCAGCATCACAGACAATAATAAGATCTATTTTACGTTCAGGTTTTAAGAATGGAATAAAGGGAATGTTTATGTCCATTCCGGCATCCAGATAAATATGGTATTCGGGCTTAGGATCAGGCATGCCGTGCATGTCATGAGTTGGGTTTCTTATGTGAGCGGGGAACACTCGTAGTTGACCAATACATGTTTCTGTTAGAAGGGCCTTTAATGGTGCAAAAAGCTCTTTTGGTTGAAGTTGGTCTATGAATTTCTCGTAAATTTCTTTTAAGGTTATTGAAATAGCAGAGCCCCAGATTCCCATTAGATAACCTAATTCTAAGGGAGGGAGGTTGTTAATAGAAGATCCAGTATTAAATTTCCGTCCAAACCCCCATGCAGGAACTGCGGCATTGAGGCCGTAATTCATAACTTCGAAGGGAGTAAACTCAACCCACTGGAATGCGGTGTTTTTCCTTATAGGATTGATGGCAGTGTAGATGGGGCAGGGAGCTTGCCCGGATACAAAGTTTTTGAGTTGTGAGTCTAAATTGACATCGCTGTAATGGTTTTTGCTTGCTTGGTCTAAGACTTGAAGTCCGATGATTAGGCCCCAAAAATCGATTATGGTTGGAACTTCTCCAAAGGCTATACGTCTTAAAAAAGTTTTCGTTACAGCTTCTATAAAGTCTTTGACGTTGCTGCCAATACCTTTTAGGGTGTTGGGGATTGTGCCTTCTACAACTCGTTTTACGTAAGCATCAAAAAAATCAGAATAGGATTGTCCTGAGATGAGCCAGGGACAGATAAGCCAGGTTGAGCCAGAAACGCCTGCAACATAGTGGGCTGTGTCTAGTATTCCGTTAGTATCAAAGCTTTTTAGTAGGCCTCCAAAGCCTAGAGCCGCTCGCATTGATCCTCCGCTTCCGCAGATGGCTATGCGTGGCATATGGGCTGGGTTTATGGTTCGGCCGATTAATTCTGATGCTTTGGCGCTACATACAAGATTACGCTTTTCAAGAAAGACAATTTCGTCGTTGCATAGGGTAGGTCGCGTTGAAATGGTGCGTACAAATGCGGATCTGTTATAGGAGGAGGCTCTGGTGAGTGAGTCTGTAAGAGGGCTGAGAAGCGCGAGGGGGATGTGGGCTTGTTGCCCTTGTAGGTTAATTGAGGCATCAAGAGAAAGGGAGTCGGTTTTTTGGGCAACAGAGAATTGGATATTGGGATTATGTTTTAAGAGGGTTTCAACTAATGCTAGATCGTGGAGTTTTTTTTCTGGTGTGTGAGCTTGAGCGAGAGGTAAGGCAGCTGCTCCTATAAGAGCCAGCCGGATAAAATGTTTATTCATTGAGGCCTTTCACGATAAAATAGAGGTTTCAGGATTAAAAATTGCGGATTGTTTTTAGATGAGTAGTTCGTCTGAGTGGCGTGTCGCACTATTTTCTTTTCTTTTAATAAGTTCATCTATGAGCAAAAGAATAGTTTCTGAGACATCAAGGGCTGTTTGGTGAAAGAGTCCAGTTATATTTTCTGCTTGTTTAGTGGTATAGATTAAGTTTGTAGTATGGAGGTAACTGTTCAGGAGAGCTTGAGGGTCAAAATCGGGTGAAAAGCTGGGGTTTGTGGTCATGGGTAGGTAGACTACGACAGGGGCGTTTGATTCTGGGCCATCATCAAAAATGGTACAATTTTTTATACCGAGTTCATCATGAGATATCGTGGGGAATGGCATATTATGTTCTTTAGCAAAACATTCCGCTTTGTAGAGTTCTTTGGTAGAAGGAAGGTTGCCGGATGTGTCGCAGATAATAATAAGATCAATGCTTCGTGCTGGTTGGAGAAGCGGAGCAACCGGCACGTTCCCAGCAACTCCAGCGTCAACAAATTGGTAGGAGCGCATACCGGAGTCTGGCATATTTTGCATATGGAAGGTTGGATTGTTGATATAAGCTGGGAAAAGACGAATATCTCCAATAGAGGTTTCCTCGATTAGATTTTTTAGGGGAGCAAAGAGGGCTTGCGGTTTTAATCCACCTAGTACGTTTTCATAAGCTTCTTTACAGGAGGCTGAGATGGCGGATCCCCAAACTCCCATTAAGAAGCCTAAATTGAAAAAGGGGCAGGGCCCTTCTGATACGCCATTGGAGAATTTCCGTCCAAGGCTCCAAGACGGGATTGCGACGTGTTGGTCGTAGAAAGCGACTTCGAGAGGAGAGAATTCAACCCAGTGGTAGCTGCGGGGGCTTTCGCGAATAGTTACTGCAGTGTATAGAGGAATAGGTCTTTCTCCTGCAGCAAATTGGGGTATTTGATCTTGGGCTCCTATGTTTATATAGTTGTTTTTTGAGTGTTCATCAAAAACGCTCATTGCAATTAAGAATCCGTATAGATCTATGACGGTTGGAGTTTCGTTAAATGCAAGTCTGCGTAAAAAGCTTCCTGCTATTGCCTCTAACAGATGTGCTGGCCCGTCTAAGATTTTGGTAGTGAAGAGTCCGAGAGGATTTTTAACGGTTCGCTTGATGAGTTCTGGAGCGAATTTATTAAAGGGTAGTTTGGAGAGGTACCAGGGTGCAACAGCCCAGGTTGATCCCGAAAGCGAGGCGATATACTGGCAGGCATCTATAATGCCTGTATCAGAAAACCCGCTTAGAAGACCTGCAAATGAATACATGGCTCGGTATCCGCCTCCACAGCCGCAGAGAGCTATGCGAGGAAGGGAATTTTTTTTGATTGAATGGCCTAGGAGCCTTTCCAGGTTTTTATGGCAGGTGGCATCGCGTTTTCTTAGGATTGCGGCTTCGTCTCGATTTAGTTCAAATTCTTTTGGGAAGGTTCGGACGTTAACTACGTTTTTTTTGAAAGGGTCCTCTTGAACAAGTTTTTCATAGAGGATGGTAAGTAAAGACCTTTCTGTTTGCGTGTAGCGAGGGAAATTAATGGCTAGATTAGTATCGAGTTCTGTGCAAAAAACCTTGGAGGCTAGGGCTGTTAGTACTATAAAATAGGGGGTTAGGTAGTGCATGAGATTTTCCTTTAAGTTAGGCGGCCTGTGCAGTTTGGCGGACTTGCAGGGCGCGAGTTCTTTTGTGCTCCGCAATGGTTTTCATTAGTTCTGTAATAGTAGGGCGTGCATCTTTTACCGCTTGTCCCATAAGGCCGGCTATTAAATCAATTTGCGACTTTGAGTAAAGGAAGTTAAAAGTATTTAAGAAGCCGACAGGGCCAAGATTGGCTTGCGGATCAAAGGTTTTTAGGAAATTGTCATTTTTTATCATGGGAAGATAAATTACAATAGGGGCATTTGATTCGGGGCCATCATCAAATACGGAGAATACGTGCGAGATGGCGCGATCAAGATCGATTTTAGGGAATGGCAGGTTGTGTTCACGGGCATAGCGCTCTGCTTTCCATAGTACATTGCCTGGTGCAGGGGCTAGAACATTTGCAGATAAGTAAAAAAAGATCATTAGATCAATGGGACGATATAGTAGTGGGGTTATAGGATCTCCAAAGCTCATGCCCCCATCAACAACCATTCGTTTTGGTGTTGTGGAGTCGGGCACATTTGCCATTTTGTAGGTGGGATTGTTTATAAATGTGGGGAACATGCGTACACTTCCCACTAATGGAACATCGGAGACCTGTTTTATAGGTGCAAAGAGTGGACCAAGAGGAAGTTTTTTTAGAACATTGTCGTAAATATCTTTGAAGGAGAGTGAAATAGCGGAGCCAAAGAGAGCCATGTCTTGAGCGAGTGGACGAGGAGGTTGGTTGGTGCGAGAGGTTCCATTTTCGAAATATCGACCAAAACTCCAGGCTTGAATTTCCCATTTGTCTTCATAGCAGGCTATTGCGAAGGGGGAGAATTCGATCCATCTATATGCTAGAGATTGGTTTGGTGGGGTTACTGCGGTGAAAAGGGGAAGCGGTTGTTGGCCATTGGCTATATTGGGGATCATAGATGCTAGAGTGATGTTTAGATAATTTTGTTGTTGTGCGGGAGAGAATAGGGAGAGTCCTAGTAACATTCCATAGATGTCTATGACAGAAGGAATATCTCCAAATACTATTTTGCGAGTAAAGTCATCGATAATTATGTTGATAAAAGGTTGAATTAAAGCAAGTTGTTGATCGAGCGGTTTCCCAATTATAGCTTTAGAAGCACGATCAAAAAAATCGTCGGCAAAGTCTCTGTAGGGTTTATCTGTAATAAGCCAGGGTGCAACGGCCCATGTGGATCCTGAAAGAGTTGTAATATAGAGACTGGTGTCTACAAGGCTTGGATGAGTATCGTTTTTCTGGTCCAGCTCTTTTAATGCACCGGCAAAGCCCATGGCAGCTCTAAACCCACCGCCGCTACAGACAATGCCGACTCGTGGCATTGTGGTGCGGTCAAGTGTCTTGCCGGTTAGTTGGTTAAATGTTGGGAGGATATGTTCCGTGCGTTTTTCGATAAATGCGAGTTCTTCGGGACCGGGAGTGAAGGTTTCAAAGGTTCGAACGGTGGCGGTTTTATCTTTGTATGGATTATGGGTTACGACGCCATTATACAGGTCTCGAGCTAAATTTTCAGTTAGTTTTACCGGTGTTCCAAATAGATTTATAAAAAAGTTTGTTACGTCCTGGAGGCTGCGTTTTTGTATTTGAGCTGTTGTTTGTGCGGCGAGAGCTTGTGCTTCGACAAGCGAAGGTGTCAGATTTAGAGTCTTTGCGCCTTGTTTGGCAGAGATTTGTAGCTCAGGGAAGTACTGGTTTAATTCCGAGGCCATTTGGAGTGTTGTTTTTCTCTGCTCTATGCCTTCTATTTTTGCGTTTAAGATTGGGAAGCTACCGGTTAAGAGGAGAGCAAGAATGATCCTATATCCGTTTAAGGCGATAGGATAGTGATGCGTGTGATTCATAAAAAATCCTTCCAGGATTTTTAATCCTGTCCCTCCATTGGGTAGAGAAGATTGTTCTAGCACAAACTAGTACAAAGAGATTTTAGAATTCAAGAGAAGTGTAAAAAAAATTATAGAGTTTTTTTCTGGAGCCTGAAAAGGCGCTCTGCGTTGGCAGAAGTTGTGGATGCAACGGTCTCTACTTTTTCATTTAGTAGAGTTGCTATGTAGCGGCCTATGGTCGCAACATGTAGAGGATAGTTGATTTTCCCTCGTATTTCTTGGGGGGGGAGAAAAGGGGAGTCAGTTTCTAAGAGAAGGTGCTTAAGCCCGAGGGTTGAAACTACGGTGCGAAGAGCGTCATTTTTAGGGTAGGTTATGGGCCCATCAATTCCTAAGAAGAATCCTAGAGACACTACCTTTTGTGCATAGGTTAGCTCTTCTGAAAAACAGTGGAATACTCCGCGGGGGTAAGTGGGAGCGTATTCTTGTAGGACTGCTAGGGTTTCATCAATAGAATTTCGAGTATGGATAATAAGGGGGAGATTTTTTTCGAGTGCAAGGTTTATGTGCGCTCTAAAAAGATTTTTTTGATGTTCTTTATTAAATCCTGGATGATAAAAATCAAGGCCAGTTTCTCCAAGGGCGACTAATAGGTGGTGGTCAGTCTGTTTAACTAATAATTTAATGGATTCGAAATCTTTACGCCATTCTAAAGTCGCATCACAGGGATGAATTCCTACGGAACAGAATACAGGGGGGAGATGTGTTGCATAAGCAATGGCTTTTTTGCTTGATAATAAATCTGTTCCAATCGTTATAATTTTTTTTACACCGAATTTTTGTGCGGTTTCAACGATTCTTTTTTCTGCACCAAAAATCTCTTTTTCAGGTGTCGAGAGACCTTCTCTGTCGACAATCATTTCTAGGTGGCAATGAGTTTCAATAAACATAAAAATCCTCGAAACTACCGTTGTTTCAGGTTTTTGATTTGACAAAGAATAGAATTAGTCTAATATAGTTTATTGAGAATGATGCGAAAAGCAATTCGTTGTTTTAGCATAACTATCAAGCAGTGCGTTTTCAAACATAATTCTATCAAAGTGCTAAGGAGTCTATGCATGAATAAGTCTAAGTTGGTAGAATCGCTAAGCGTAGAGACAGGATTTAACAAACGCGATGTTTTGCTCGTACTTGAAGCATTTCGTCGTAATGTTGTTGGTGCTCTTCGCAATGGTGGTAAAGTCCAATGGTCTGGTTTCGGTACCTTTACGCTTTCGCGTCGTGGTCCACGGGATGGAATAAATCCGCAGACAAAACAGAAGATTCGTCTTCCTGAGGTCTTTGTGCCGCGTTTTAAGCCAGGAAAAAACCTCAAGGAGCTTGTTAATAAAACTGTGTGAAAGTAGTTATAAATGCTTTCATCCGAAAAAGCCGCTTCGGCGGCTTTTTTTTTACTTTATAAGAATAATCCGGTAGTATGGGGTTCTAGGAACGATGAACGTGTAAGCTGTCACGAATAAAGAGACTGGAGCTACCCCATGATTGATTTAGCCTTATTGCGAGATGACCCTGAACGAGTCATAGCCTTAATACAAAAAAAAGACCCTTCTTATGATGTGGCAACGTTGGCGGAACTAGACAAACGAGTTCGGGCGTTAAAACATGTTATTGAAGAGTTGCGATCTGAAAAAAATTTACTTACCAAGCACGTTTCAGGATTACATCCTGCTCAGCATGGAGTTTCTTCTGAGGTGCGGGAGAAATCGAGTAAGCTAAGTGAGCAGATTAAAGAGCATGAGGAGATGCTAGTTCAGGCTGAGCTTCTCTTTAAAGATCTTTATTTGCGCTGTCCGAATCTTCTTGCTGATGATGTTCAGTTAGGGGGAAAGGAAGCAAATCTTGTGGTACGCCAGGTAGGCGTGCAGCCAACTTTTACTTTTCCTGTTAAAACGCATCTTGAGTTGGCAAAGGCTCTCGGGTGGATTGATTTTGAGGCCGCGGCCACCATGTCCGCGTCTAATTTTGCCCTTTATCGGAATGATTTAGTTCGTGTTCATTATGCATTGTGCATGTTTATGTTAAACACTGCGCAATCATTTGGTTTTTCGCCTGTGCTTCCGCCTTTTTTAATAAATGAGCGTTCACTTGAAGGCGCCAGTAATTTCCCGCGTTTTAAAGAAGAAGTGTATGCGGTTGAAAAAGATGGCCTATTTTTGACTCCTACGGCAGAGGTAAATTTGGCTAACCTGTATCGTGATACTATTTTTCTTGAGGAAGAATTGCCTATTCGTTTGACGGCGCTTACTAGTTGCTTTAGGCGTGAGGCTGGTGGATATGGTGCAGCAGAGCGTGGTCTTATTCGCATTCATCAATTTGATAAAGTGGAGCTTTTTACGCTTACAAAGCCTGAAGAATCACCTAATGAGCAAGAGCTGATGCTTGCCTGCGCTGAGTCCATTTTGCAAAAATTGGGCTTGCATTATCGTGTAACCTTGCTTGCTGCGCAGGATTGTTCTTTTGCGTCTGCAAAAACGTATGACATTGAGGTCTGGATGCCGGGGCAAAAAGAGTATAAAGAGGTCTCTTCAATAAGTAATTGTACGGACTTTCAGGCTCGTCGTTGTGCTATGAGATGTCGGACCGCTGTAGGTGAAAAAACACGTTTGATTCATACGCTTAATGGCTCTTCTTTGGCGTTGCCACGTTTGGTGGTTGCGCTTTTGGAAAGTGGACAACGGGAGGACGGTTCTATCGTTTTCCCTGATGTTTTGAAGTCGGTTTGTATAGGTATATAACGATTAAAAAAGTATGGAAAATCAAACTAAAATAGTAAGAGATTAAAGGGAGAAAATTACCGTATCCTTGATAGCTTCCAAAGCTAAAAAAATCGATCTTGATTCCCTTCTGCCAATCCTAAACAAACTTCTTCAGAATAA
>CAYRPI010000042.1:0-9876 GCA_964426225.1 uncultured Candidatus Babeliaceae bacterium
CAAAGAAGGTCAAGAAAATCAAACTGTTTTATTTTGACTTTAAAACCAACCCCCGCAATAACTCATCCTATAGGACCTAATGATCTTCAAGAAGCTAATATAGACACTCTCTATTTCTGCTTGCACTTTGAATTACCAGGAGTAAACTTATTTTTGATTGATATCGGTTTTATAAATTCCTACAAGGAGCTATAAATGAAACGTTTAGTTTTTACGCTAGTACTTCTAACATCACCATTGACCGTTTGTGCACACATTGAAGATATACGCGAAGCTGTAAGTCAACTTCGTGCAACAGGCGCAACACGCCAAGTGCTTGAAGTTCGTATTGAAGAAGCTCGCCAAGCAGGCGATATTTCTCAAGAAGAAGCGACTGCTCTTCTTATAGAACTCGCAAACTAATTTAGTTTGTTATCTACAGGATTTAATCCTGTTTGAGGCGGTGAGTAATCGTATTCACCGCCTCATTTTTTATAGTGCACATTATTACACTTGCCAAGCGGAAATTGCTTTTTAAATTGCGCCTGTTATAATAAGGTTAATTATTTTTATTTTTTTCAATGGGGGAAAATCATGAATTTTAAGTCTATAGTTTTATCTGTCTGCACGTTAGCATCTATTACTAGCCCAACTTTTGCATGCCGTGGAATGTTTGGGGATGATGCAACAAGAGCAATCCTTTTTGAGAAAGTGCGCAACTTTCTCAAAACACATGGACGGTTTCTTTTTCTTAATGATGCACCTGAACCACTACGCAAGGCCATGGTTAAAACTCTCTCTTCAAAAATTGCACCTTATCTAGAACTTCCGGTTAAAGAATTAAATTCACAACTTATGGCAGACGGAGAAAAGGCACTATTCCACCTGCTCTGCAACGAAAATTTTATAATGAAATTTCTCTCAGCCCTACGTGAAAAAGGTCAATCAAAAAACCTAGACTTAGCTGAAAAAGATATTTTGTGTGAAGAGCTAGCCTCAGGAGCGTCTACTTATCTTGAAAAGCAGATGCGTGCACTTCTTCTGCAATCTCAACAAAACGGAATCTTAACTAGGGATGAAATGCAAGCAGCATTAGCATGCACCTCAAAATGGCGTGAGAAAATTCATACATTTGAAACAGCTAATAATCCAAAATCCTATCCCTCAACCATGTTGCACTGCAGCATTTTATGTTTAATGCTTTTGTTGGACGAGCAGGTACCTTTTTCTGATCATGCAGCTATTGAGGCAAATCTCCTTACTGATCTATTGCATAGCGAACTAAACAAGCTTGAAACAAAAATGCGCCAAGAAATGCAACTGATCTGGAATAGTCTTACAAATGCAGATAATCTGGAATAGTCTTATAAACGATTACAAGCCAAAACAGTAGGTTTTGTTATAATAAAGACTACCATTTTAGTTCTCTACCCATAAGGATAATGATGAATTTTAAATCTATACTACTATCGCTCTGTGCATTAGTCTGTGCCACAAACTATACATCTGCAGCGAACTTTGAAAACCCACAACAACGGATGGTCCTTGAACAGATACGTGATCTTGCAACAGAGCGCGGAAAACTTCTATTTCTTGATGATGCACCTGAAGCACTTAAATATGCCTTAATTAAAATTCTTGCACAAAATTTTGCATCCTGCGCCCAGTTACCCGTTGCAGAAATTGATCTACAACTTAAAACCGGTGGCGAAAAAGCCGCGTTAAAATTTATTTGTGATCAGAGCTTCCTCCAAAAATACACTCTAGGCGCCGCACAAAAAATTGCTGAACTAAGAACGTATGCTCAGAATAACCGACCTATAATTTTAGGCATGATTGCACGTGGTGAAACAGCTGAATATCTGCGCATGCAAGTCTCCTCTCTTCTTATACAATCAGCACACGATGGCATTTTAACTAAAGATGAGCTAACTGCTGCATTCGACGGCTTACCTGCATGGCATGAAAAAGTGCTTGCTTTCCAAACAGCCTATTCTGCAGAATCATTTACTCTAACTATCTTGACCTCTAACATGGCTTTTGCAGGATTATTATTGCAAAATCAAGTTCCTTTTTCTGAAGTCTTATCAAACACTACAGAAGATGAAATAAAAGTGCTTAGGGAAAAAATCGAACAAGAGATGCGTCTGCTTATAATTGCCTTAACCGTCAGAGTGTTACGCGTGGTCCCTCTTCCACCTGTTATTTAAATTTTTTAAAAAACCTTGCCACGGTTCCAGCACATCCATGGCAAGGTTTTAATCATAAAACGGAGGTCGTTACTATGAAATTGTACAATAAAGTGTTTATGGTAGGGATGATTGGTCTAGCCATAGGAATGGTTTCTAACTCATCTGCCTATCCAAGTTGGGCGGATCAAGGTTATACCTGTGACCCGAATCAAGTTAAAATATTTGTGAATGTAGCAGCCTGTAAAACTCATTTTGAATCCAACAAATTCCTAGAAGATGGCGGCTTCCCATTTCTTAATCTTGCGCATGAATGGTTTCGCGAGTTAATGCGAAAAAAGCTAGCGCAACGTTTTATTCCAATAATCTACACCCAACGCGAACTTCAACTTATATTCTTTGCACCTGGTGAACCTCTTTTAAGTATAGAAAAAAGCTTTGGACCCGACACAGACAAAGGTATTCGCGCCTACATAGTGAACAATCAAGACAAATTCGCACTCTTCTTCTCAACACAATTAACAAACCTGATAAAAACCACAGACCTTGGTCTTTCAAAATGGGACAAAGAAGCGCTCAGCCACTTTATTTTCAAACACAAAGACATTGCTCTATCACTTTTTTTTGGCACTGTTGAAGATCCATCTGGGGAAATCGCTCCTATCTGGAACAAGTTCCTTGAAGGATTTGTAACCTATATTAGTAAAACTCCTCCTAAAAACAAAGAGCATGATTTTTCTGTTGCTGAGGAGAAGATAGAACCATGGAATGTTATGAGAATGAATCATGCTATTCTATTTTTCATCAACCAACTCGCCGATTTTATAGGAATAGAAAGCCAATCAGACGTTCACCCCTTCCATATTGAATATGCGATAGCTTCGTTGGGAACAGACATTAAGAAAATGTTTCAAGACTCTAAAAAATCGACGGTTTCAAATCTTAGACCCCTTGCTCAGGCATGCCTCTATCTCATGCTTTTAAACAATAAAGTACCCAACTCTAAATAACGTGCCAAACAGATGTCGAGACTTTGATATAACCCAAAGTCTCGACATCTGTTTAATATAAAAAAACTATATCTTAGTTTGGTGAGTTTACACCTAAGAATTTGAATATTCTCGAGGTATTGATTTTTAATTTGTCCTTAATAACAAGCTTAAAAATAGCTGGAATCACATTCATAAATTTATTCTTAAAAGCCTCGCGCTCAGAAACATCCCCATTCGTGCCATCATTTGCAACAACAGGTTCCTGGTTTGCAGAATTTGGATTAATTATAGGCAATTGTAATGGTGGTACAACAGGTCGGTTTTTATCTAACTCGGTCTCTATAGATTTAATAGAAACTCCAGAGAGATGTGTAATCTCCGAAGGATTTAATATATCTGCTGAGTTATCTTTAGGTTTATCAAATTGCATGCCGCATGCAGCTGAAAATAAAAAGAGTGCACTTGCGGCAAAAAAAGTAGTTGATTTCATAGTTTTTTCCTTATTTAAATAAATTATAGAGATACAGGATTAAATGCTGATGAACAAATTTAGACTCTCTAATAAGATTTATTTACCTTAAAAAACTTGTCCATCTATATATACTAAATATACTAAAAAATTAAAAATTTGCAAGTTTTTTAAAAGCAAGAAAAAAGGATATCCCAATCCTTAAAGCTCCCAAAATAAAAGCGGGATGCCACAAGGATTGGGATATCCAATCAATCAAACATACTAATCGATTACGGACTAACAGGATTTAATCCCGAAAAAGTCTTGATCCGACTTTCTGCCATTTTACATACCAGGCATGCCACCCATACCCATATCATGGCCATGACCGCCGGCCTTTTTTTCTTCAGAAATATCTGCAACCATAGCCTCTGTGGTCAACAATAACCCTGCAATCGATGCCGCATGCTGTAATGCAGAGCGAACCACCTTAGCAGGATCTATGATGCCCATTTCAACCATGTCTACAAATTTATTGTCTTTTGCATCAAATCCGTAGTTGCCTTTACCTTCGCGCACCTTATTAACAATGACCGAAGCCTCGAATCCTGCATTACTTGAAATAATGCGAAGCGGCTCTTCAAGCGCACGATCAATAATTTGACCGCCCAACTTTTCATCACCTTCGAGCTTAAGACCGGCTAACACTTCCTTAGCACGAAGCAGAGCAACTCCACCACCCGCTACAATCCCTTCTTCGACGGCAGCACGTGTAGCATGAAGAGCATCTTCAACACGATCCTTCTTCTCTTTCATCTCAGTTTCTGTTGCAGCGCCTACACGTATAACTGCAACACCACCAGAAAGCTTTGCAACTCGCTCTTGCATCTTCTCTTTATCGTAGTCAGATGTCGTATTCTCGATCTGCATCTTAATTTGAAGCACACGGTTTTTAATATCTGATTCAGAACCATGACCCGCCACAATGGTGCACGAATCTTTAGTCACGATAACTTTAGAAGCGCCACCAAGATCTGCAACGGTAACCGTCTCAAGCTTGCGACCAAGTTCTTCTGCAATTAGAGTCCCTTTTGTCACAATAGCAATATCTTCTAACATTGCCTTACGACGATCTCCAAATCCTGGAGCCTTAACTGCAACCACATTGAGAGTTCCACGTAGCTTGTTAACTACAAGAGTGGTCAATGCTTCGCCCTCAACATCTTCCGCTATAATAAGCAAAGGACGCGCAGAACGTGCTGCACTTTCAAGAATAGGGAGCAACGGCTTCATACTCGAAATCTTCTTCTCATAAATAAGAATAGTAGGATTTTCAAGAACTGATTCCATCTTCTCAGAATCCGTTACAAAGTAAGGTGAGATATAACCACGGTCAAACTGCATACCTTCAACGACTTCCAAGTCACTTTCCATGCTCTTGGCTTCTTCGACTGTAATTACGCCATCACGACCAACTCGCTCCATAGCTTCAGCAATCTGCTGACCAATGAAAATGTCAGAATTGGCTGAAATAGTGGCAACTTGTTGAATCTCTTTCTTCCCTTTGATAGGAATTGAGCGACTCTTAACATCTGCAACTACAGCTTCCACAGCCTTATCAATACCGCGTTTTAATTCAACGGGATTTGCCCCTGCAGCAACATACTTGTTGCCTTCGCGGAAAATTGCTTGAGCCAAAACGGTTGCCGTTGTTGTTCCATCTCCCGCAACATCTGCTGTCTTACTTGCAACTTCGTTAACCAGTTGAGCCGCCATGTTTTCCAGCGGATCTTGCAACTCAATCTCTTTTGCAACACTAACACCATCTTTAGTAACCATAGGGGATCCATAAGACTTCTGTAAGGCTACGTTACGCCCCCTGGGTCCTAGGGTTACTTTAACAACATCTGCTAACGCATTGACACCACGCGCAATTTTTTCGCGCGCTTCTGTGCCAAAAACTATTTTTTTTGCTGACATGATCTACCTAATTTTATTAAAAAATTCACGGTCAAATATAAGTACAACTTCTCAAACACAAAACTCCCAGCCGTCGCCAAGGCTATGACGAGTAGGCAATGTGAGCAGTGAAGTCCAAATTTTACTTTTCGAAAATGGCTAAAATGTCATCTTCACGTAAAATTATATGATCTTTTGCTGCGTCTGTTCCTGCATACTTCGCAAAAAGTACACGGTCCCCAACTCGAACTGCAAGTGGAGTAAGTGTTCCAGAATCTGTACGACGACCTGCACCCACAGCAACAACCTCTCCCATCTGGCCTTTTTCTTTAGCCGTATCTGGGATAATAATGCCAGCGGGGCTCTTTTCTTCCATGTCCTCAAGTCTCTTTACTAAGACTCGATCATACAAAGGACGAATTTTATCAAACATATTAACTCCTTAGTACATACTATATTTATATGCCACTCGGTTCTTGCATAAACACCACAAAATAGTATACAGGAAAGAAAATTCTCTTCAATACTTTATATCAAATGACTCAGATTTTCTAAACAAATAGATTAAGAATTGGCGACTCTTTTTTTTTAGGTTATCCTTGATGCATAAAAAGGATTTTAGTTACCATTCTACTAACGTATAAAGGGATAATATGAAGAAAGTCGTACATTTAATAGCCTTGTCAGCCTGCTGCACGCTCTGCGCATGCAGCACACCGGAAAAAAAACCGATGGACAAAGCTCAACAACCCACAGGAGTTACAAAACCCATGTCAATACAGACCTTTGCATCCGGATTAAAAAAGGAAATTTTAACTACGGCGCCTAATGGTGCAGCAAGTCCAACCGCACGTCAAAAAGTTGCGGTTCACTATACCGGCTGGCTTGAAAAAGACGGACAACCCGATTTAAATGCAAAATTTGATAGCAGCGTTGATAGAGGAGCTCCTTTTGTCTTCAATGTTGGCGCCGGTCAAGTTATACAGGGTTGGGATGAAGGTGTTATGACCATGAAAGTGGGAGAGAAAGCTCGCTTTACTCTTCCTTCTTCTATTGCCTACGGTTCACGCGGTGCAGGAAGAATGATTCCACCTAATGCAACACTCGTCTTTGATGTTGAACTTCTAAGCGTTGGCTAGAAAACGTCACGCTAAAGCCTTACTAAAAAATAAGGCTTTAGCGTGAATCGGGAAAAAAGGAGCCTGTAATGATTGCACTATACCCTTCTCTAATGGCAGCAGATCTACTAAATCTAAAATCTGAAATAACCAGATTAGAACCGCATTGCGCCGGATTCCATTTAGACATAATGGACCATACCTTTGTACCTAATCTAACCTGGGGCCCCGACCTTGTTAATGCCATACGTAAAGTATCAAAAAAAGCATTATGGATAGACTTATTGGTAGACCATCCAACACTCTATCTAGACAAACTAAACCTTCACCGCGGTGACATTGTCACACTCCACCATGAAAGCCGCAGTATTGTGCAAGATAAAGAAGAATTTTCAAATCTTGTAGCGCACCTAAAAGAACAAGGTCTTACGGTAAGCGTAGCGATCAATCCCAAAACACCCGTAAAAGTATTTGCAGGCTACCTAAAGCAGATTGACCTTGCCGTCTTAATGTCGGTGGAACCAGGCTTTTCTGGCAATCCATTTATGCGCTCCACACTCACACGCCTTCCAGAGCTCCATACCTTTATAAAGCAGTCCGGTAGAAAAATTTTGGTAGGGCTTGATGGTGGGATTAATGAAGAAACCTACCTACAAATAAAACCTCTAGGCATTGATCTAGCAGCAATAGGCTCAGGAATATTTGGCCGAATGGACGCTTTAAAAGCACTGAAGTGGTACCAACAATAGGAGATTGTACAAGCTGGTAAGAGGTCTTCCCCCCATTATTTCAGCCTTGGTATTAACACCTTTTATTTGTTTTTTAAAACCTGCTTCTGGTCATTAAGGTCTTCTATTGCCTGGTCTATAAGATTAATAAGATCAAATCGTCCGGCGTCTTTCAAAAATTCCATAAGGTCGGGGAACATCCCGTTCGCAAAGATTTTTTCACGCGCCTCAATAGGCAAATTCTTCATAGCATCTAAAAAAATAATTAAATACTGCGGATTTTCACCAGTCTTGGCGGAGAAAGCAGCCTTAATAAGGGCATTAGAGCCTTCAAAGTTTTCTTGAGTAAACAGAGCTATCTTATCTTTAGTTTCCAGCCCTTGTACTGCATTTAAAATCATTTTTAAAAGATCTTCATCCGAATACCCCACAGCCTTCAAAAGTACATTATTATTAAGCTGATCCGTACCTGTCAAAATCGATCGCTTAATCCCTTCAGGAAAGTCATTAATCACCTTAAGAACTTCTCGTATAAGATCAGCCTTTCCACGGATAGACGAACCTATATAAAACATCAATAAATTTTCATTCTTCTCAACAATGGCGTCTAAAAAAATTTTCTGCTTATCTTGTATATTTAAGGAATTCATAACAATTTTAAATATCTCTATGCTTGGCACATCTGTCAAAATAATATTCTCGTAAAAATCCTTCTCCATAACTATCTTCGTCAATTCCTCAGCTGCAAACACCTTCTGCATCGCCTTCAATAAAACCTCCACGTTCTTCAATACAATTTCGAAACCCAAACCTTTCTGAATCTCGTTAATGGCAAACTTAATAGGCGTAATTTTCTCATTATCCACCCATAGAAGCTGTTTTTTAAACTCTTCTTTTGATAAAAGCTTTTCCATAAAACTTAAAAGAACATTTAACGCCTCTGCTTTTTCCGAACGCAGATCTTCCATTATCAAATTTCGTCCATCAGAACCAGTCGTGACGAGCAATTGCACCAACTCATTCTTCGATAAAACCTCATCCATCGCATCCAAAAAAATTATCAATCCACCCGCACTATTACCCATCATTGCCCGAGAAATAAGTACTCTTCCCTCTGATAAAAACTGCTGCCTTATCTCTTCTTTAGAATAAAATTTTCTAATCTTATCCAGCAGAGTTTTTAAAACACCCACATCTTTATTTAAAACAGCAGATATCAAAAAAGTATCTTTGTTCCCATCTGGCAAAATAAGCTGTTTTTTAAACTCTTCTTTCGACAGCACGCCCTCCATAGTATCCAACAGAAGAGTAACGACTTCTAAGTCATAAAGCCGCATAGCCTGAGAAAACAGATTAGGATTATGACTAAAGAACAGATTAAAATCCTCTACGCCCAACTTCTTAAGGCTATGCAGAAGCACAAGGAGCCCTTCCGAAGAGTTCGCAAGATTGTTTAATGAGGTCCACTGTGAATCATTCTCCTTCCAAGACTTCCAATGCTTTGTTTTCGCATCAACAAACGCAAAAATAATATCGGCCAGATCACTATTATTCTTCAAAAATGGCCTTATTTCCTGCACAAGAAAAGTGTAATCACTCCAGTCTCCTGCAACGAAATAGAATTTATCAAAGATATTTTTGATTACAGTCAGGTAAAATGTTTTATTTTTTGAGTCTTTTTCAATTGCCTTTGCTAGATTCTTAATGGCATTAATTTTGCCTATATTCAGACTCCAATCACCACGAAAGAAGAAGCTCTGATTGATGGCATTAAGGCTTGAATTTTGTCTTGGTCGTAAATCAAGATCTAATGCATGCGTTAAAAAGAGAACTAGCTCAAGATTAGCATCCTTCATGTCTAACAAACTATTTAGCTGCTTGTTTTTTACATTCGCATCTTCAGTTTGTAAAATAGGGTTAATAAATGCATGCTGCCCCCTATCAACAATTAAGGAAAATTTCTGCTGTTTTTTTGTAACTATCGCAAGCTCATCTCTAGTAGCCCCACTCTTTAGAATAATAGAGTCAAACAGAGGTGTCCCAGCAAGCAAAGATATATAATTTTTCTCAAAATTAGTTTTTACAATCTCTTCATCTAAATTTTTATCTTTAAACAGATCGTACCCAAAAAACCGATTAAAAACAACAACAAAAGTATGAACATACGGCACGAGTTCATAGCCCAAAATCTTACTATTTGGAGTAAAGGCATCGAATTCTACCTTATCGATAGTTACCGCTTATTCGTAAAAGCCTTTATCATTAACCTTTTTACCACTAAGCAATGAACTGCCATCAGGAAGACAGATAGTAAAAGGTTTTTTATCTTCAATAGAATTTCTAATTAACTTACCGTCAACATCATAAAGCCTATTATAGATCACATAAGGAATATTATTTTCGATAACTTTATCAATCCATGCACTATGAAACTCTTTACCATGCAAGTCTATTGCTGTG
>CAYRPI010000043.1:0-7901 GCA_964426225.1 uncultured Candidatus Babeliaceae bacterium
TTTGGCGATGTAGTCCTTGACTACACTAATGGTTTTAGCTTCTGCACGTGCTTTTTCATCAGCAGGAGCAAAATCTATACGCCCTAGGCTTGTTGTTATTACATCAAAAACATCAAATAAATGTTTTTTAAAAAGTGTAGTAGGAGCGGGTTGTAACTTTAACCCTTTTTTTTGTTCTGTAGAAGAAGAGCTCTGTGGTTGGGTATTATCCCTAGAACATCCAATACAACTTAAGAGCATACACAAGGTCATATAAAAAATTATTTGTTTCATAAGCTTTCCTAGAGGGACGAAAAATTATTAAGTTTTTCAAGCAACCCACCAGGATTAAACCGATGGGTTGCTTGTTTGTGTTGTGAATTCTTGTGGTGCCTATTTATTTGTTACGAAGATTTTATTCGTCGTCATCATCATAATTAAATAGGATCCGATCTTCACTTTACTATTTATCTGTTCGCCATCGTGCCGCTATGTGAACGTATCGATTACTTTTTGCGCATCTTTGGCGTACTGTTGGGGCAATTCACAGGTAAATGTTTGAGTCATCCCATATGGATGGATATTTTTCATTTCACTTTTGCAATTCATGGCAAATTCTTTCTCAAGCGGTTGCATTTTAGAATAAAACCGTTCTATCCAGAGTAATGCACTCTGTGGTTTTGGAATCATCTGTTTAACACCTCCAAAAGACTCCTCAGAGAGATCCATCACATCATTTATTCCTACAATCAAATTATCGCTTACATCTTCCACTCCAATCTTATCGTACCATTTCCGCTCACACATGCTGTATAGTGCTTCCAAAGTGTCAGCATAATTCGTGTTTTTTTGTGCTCCAGGTCCACTGGACTTACGCAATCCATCTATAGACCCTATAAAATAAGGAATATGTCCCAAGTCATCTGACACGACTCTTTGGGTAAATTGTCCCAATGAACTCCACAGAATCAACTTGACCGTAGCCTTTGGGTGGCGGTTTTTAAGCAAGTAAAGAAAGCGCTGAAATTGCTCGTGAGAAACTACGAACTTTTTTATTACTTGATCATTTAACGTTTGGTTAAGTGATGGTTTTGTAGAGTTTATTGTCGAGGAAACATTGTCCAGACTCCACCCAAGTTTAACCTCTTTCCAAGGAGCATCAGGCAACGAAAAATTCGTCACCTGCGCGTGTGCCACGGACTTATCTGTAAGAAAGGGCTGCCCCTTGCAAAAGTCCAAAAGCATCAGATAATGCTTGTACATGGTATCAACCGCATGTAGGATCACTGAGGCTGTAGGCATTTTATCCAAAAATTGGTCTAAGATAGAAAAATCAGTTAATAAGCCTCCAGATCCCACGCTTACATAAGCAACAGGGTCACCATAAGCCTTGGCGCATTTTGTAAGTTTTTTAATTACAAACTGCTCATAACTCGTTCTCACTGACGGCCCTAGAATTGAGGATCTGCTAAACGCACTGCAGTGACATTCAGATAGAGGAAATACGGTTCCTATTTTTTTGGACTGATTAGCCATCGTCTGATAAATTGTCTTGATTGTTCCTCCATTAGTACTAAAGTTTGTACTAATGGGTTCAATAGCGCTATCACCCATTGCCGGAACATCAATATCCGATAGCTTAAAATTCCAGTCATTGCTTTCAGATCCGGATAGAGCTATCTCGCGTAATGCTATGGCTAATTGTTCCATTGCAAGAATCGGAACCGCTAGCAAAAACACCAATGCTCCCACAAAAAAATGCTTCATTATTGTACACCCTCCTTTATAGATTAAAATAAATCATCTAAGCAACATTATCCTTTCTATATTATATTTTAACAAAAAAGGAGGGGGGGGGTGCAATAAAATTTTTTATTAGTGCTTTTTATTGATCTGGATTGGCAAAAACAGGGGAACTTTAATGCGGGAATAGGTGTTTGCTTTTTTTATGGAGTGCATTTGCTGATGCAGCGCCGTTTACGAAAGAATTTGTCATGAATTGCACGTTTGAGATGAAAGAGGCATGGCCTTACGGTCTTTCCAAGACATTTTCTTGTGTTCTGCCTCCATTATTTGAAGAAGCTGCTCGAAAAGGGATTGATGGGTTAACGTAGAAGGGGACTAGGTGGTTTTAGAAGGATATTTTCTTAAATGAAGCCGTGTGGAATGAGAATCAAAAAACACCATTAGGGTCGATGGCTCCCCATGCCTTTTTCATTTCATCTGCTGAAAGCGCGGTTTTATCCATGCCTAGAGTCTGTAGATAGGAGAATAATCTTCCTTCTGAGGACCACCACCACGGTTTATACGCCCGCACTTTCTTTTCCGTGCGCAGTTCTTCTAAAGCTTTTATAACTATTCGTTTTACAAGGCCTCGATCGCTTATTATTCCAGGGTCAGTTCCAGCCCAGTAAAGTCTGCGCGTGTAGAACAAAAAGTCTAGCAATAACTGGTGCGCTGGTGTTAATCCATATTCACCCTCTGCGTAGAGAGCTTTGGGATTATCCTTTAATTCTTTGGCGATGTAGTCCTTGACTACACTAATGGTTTTAGCTTCTGCACGTGCTTTTCCATCAGCAGGAGCAAAATCTATACGTTCTAGGCTTGCTGTTATTACATCAAAAACATCAAACAGATGTTTTTTGAAAAGCGTAGTAGGAGCGGGATGTACACTTAATCCCTTTTTTTGTTCTGTAGAAGAAGAGATCTGTAGTTGGGTATTATCCCTAGAACATCCAACACAACTTAAGAGTATGCATAGAGTCGTATAAAAAAATACTTGTTTCATAAGCTTTCCTATGTGAAGTAAGTCTGGTAACAAACAACCCACCAGGATTAACCCGATAGGTTGCTTGTTTGTGTAGTGAATTCTTTTGATGTTTATCCATTTGGTGCGAAGATTTTATTCATCGTCATAATAGTCATCATCATAGTAATAATTGTTGTTGCGGTTGGCAATAGCGCTTCCAACTGCTGCAGCACCTAAGACGCCGGCCCCAATAGCAACACTACGTCCAAAACCGTGTCCATAGTTGCCGCCATAGTGATAACCACCTCCATGTCTAGCCTGCATTAGACCCGCGGTACAGGCGATACTGGCTATCAAGGCCAGTTTAATATAGTATTTCATGCTACTCTCCTTTTGTTTTTGGGCTCCCCACAACCCTCCTTATTTGTGCTAGTGGGGATAATTTTTAGTAATAATATACTCCTACTATTTATAGTAACAAATTTGCTATTATAAAAGCAATAATTTCAAAAAAGAATTTATTCATAAGCTGTTTGTAAAAAAATCAAGAGAGCTCTAGAACATTCTTCTATGCATTTTGTTTAACTCTGCTATCGAGATATGTTTATCTATTAGTTGCATGGTGGCGGGTTAGAGTTTTTGCGGAAAGGATTTGGTCGTAAGAGGAGGTGATATGGTGAAGCTCATGTTAAAAAAGATACTGTTAGTTTGTGTGTTGATAGCTCTTGCTGGGTGTAGTGGGGAGAAAAAAAGTGGTGTAGCAATAGGTGGAGTTTCTGAAAAGCAAGAGCGAGATACTGTTTTTTGTGGACCTTTTTTTGTGCCACGGGAGAAGGGGATTGATGGGGTAATTCTTTTGAACGAGGGTTTTAAGTCTAACGTATTAAATACGTATTCTTTTGTAGTTCGGGATCGTTCTTTTCTCTCTAACTTTGTTATGGAGTTTGGAACAGAGAAGACGTTGGTGAAATTTATTAATTTGCCTCGAGAAATTTTTCAACACGGTAATACCTTTACTATAACTCAAAACAATCGACAGGTTGTCCACGGTGCATTGCCGGTTTTTCCCACAAAAAATAGACCTTTTACTTTTTTAGTTACTAGTGATCTTGAAGAGAAGGCTGCGGGGAATTTGCGCAAAGGATGTTCGTTTATACGTGCAGATTCGGTTGCGTTTGAGACATTCCCTTTTTTGGAGAAGCTTATGTTGCCCGATGTTTCTCTTGTTTTAATGACCGGAGACCTTGCTCGTGGAGGGGGGACGTATGCACGTGCATGGCAGGAGTTTTTTGATGGTTTGAAAAATTTTTTAAATCATTCTTTTTTTACCAGCACGGCGGGGTTCCATGATGTTGAACGTCTGTTTGGCTATGCTGAAAAAACACGAAAATTTTTGATGCATTCAGATTTGTGGGATTTTTTTCATACATCGCGTTCATATTTTGGTAATTTATTTTGCTTTCAAGAGCCGGCTGGTGTTATGCCTATAGTTGATCAGGTAGAAAAAATTCAGGGGTGGTTTGATATAGGCTCTGTTCGTTTTATATTCTTACCTATTGTAACACTTGGACAGGATGATGAGGATGAAGAGACTCCTTTAGGATTAAATTCTGTTCCTGCAGTTGAAAAATTAAAAAAGGATGTTGCGGGGTTGATTGAGCGCTTAGAGGAAGAGGTGCAGGAGGTTCGTAGTCGGCCTGTTTCAGCATCCTACGATGAGGAATTTGTGGGAGAACTAAGAGCTCAGATTGATGGATTAAAGCGCATGTCTTTGGTAAAAAAGGATAGGTTGAATGGTGCGCTGAGGTATACGTCGCAAAAGGTGGTTGACACGTTTGTTAAAGACGTTGAATTAGCTCGAAAAGCTAAACAAGCAGGGTTGATACAGTTTATTGTGGTTTGTGGGCATGTACCACTTGTAACATCCCCTCGCTACCAGACGTCGCATCAGGGACTTTTCGAAATTAAAAGAGGACTATCTAGGCATGCAATTGGACAGATTGAGGAGTGCTTTAAGGCAGGGGGCATAGACGTTTATCTCTGTGGACATAACCATCTGTATGATCGGGTGGTGTGGAATGGTATTCCAATGATTACGGTAGGCTTTGGAACGCAACTGAGGACAAGTAAGCCAGGTGACTCTTTATCTTCCAGGATTAAATTCTGTAAAAAAACGGTGCAGGGAAATGAGGTTGTTGAGGGGAAATTTATTGATGGAAACCGCATAAAAAATGGGCGGTTTATAGCTGCTCTGTTATGTCGAGTTGACCCTGAAAAACAGGTGATGACATTTACTTTAGTGGGAAAGTCGGGCGAGGTGCAAGAAGGAGAGCGCTTAGAACAGGCAGATGTTCAGGTTTATGATGAATTTGTGGTTAATGCTTCCAAGAATTAATCTTTTGTTGTTTGTTTACAGATGTTGTTAAAAAACTTGAAGGTACAAGATCCCTGGCATTTTGAGATGAGGTTTTGTTAAGCTGTGCATGGGGAGTTTTGATCGGTTAAAAACGGGGAGTGGTGATATGAAGGTTTCATTTTTTGAGATACGCGATTGTTCAGAAGAACCCTATATTCGTCAGCATTTAACGGGCTTTGAGTTGGCTTTTTCTCAGGATGTTATAAGTGTAGAAAATATGCCCTCGAGTGATACGGATATTTTGTCCGTTTTTATTGGCTCAAAGGTGGATAAACGGGTTTTGGATCAGTGTCCGCGTCTCAGGCTTATTGCCACACGTTCAACTGGTTTTGATCATATAGACTTAAAGCTCTGTTGTGAGCGTGCTATTACGGTTGTAAATGTACCTCGCTACGGAGAAAATACCGTTGCAGAGTTTACCTTTGCCTTGCTTCTTGCCCTTGCACGTAAGTTATATCCTAGTGTAAAACGAGTTAGAGAGGAACATCGTTTTTGTTGTGATGGATTGCAAGGGTTTGACTTAAAGGGGAAGACTCTTGGTATTGTGGGGACGGGGAATATTGGGGCCCATGTTGCAAAAATTGCAGTGGGGTTTGGGATGAAAACTATAGCCTTTGATCTCTATCAACAGGAAAAATTGGTTAGAGATTATGGGGTGAAATATGTTGCACTTGCAGAGCTTTTGCGTGAATCTGATGTGATTACATTGCATATTCCGTATATCCCATCTACGCATCATCTTATCAATCGAGAGAATCTAAAGACCGTTAAAAAGGGTGCGGTTTTAATCAATACGTCACGAGGTGGAGTTGTGGAGACCGAAGCCTTGGTTTGGGCCTTGAAAGAAGGACTTTTAGGGGGGGCGGGACTGGATGTTTTGGAGGAAGAGGGATGTGTTATATCTGAAATTGATACGCTTTTAAAGCGGCATCCTAATGAAGAACAGCTACGAACTTTGTTGATTGACCATGCTCTTATGCATATGCCTAATGTGTTGGTAACGCCACATAATGCTTTTAATTCAACGGAGGCGCTCGAGCGTATTTTAGGCACTACGTTGGATAATATTAAGTGCTTTTTAGATGGCAATCCCAAGAATAGGGTTGAAATTAAGAATTAAATGGATGTAAATCGTAGTTTTTTAATGGTGATGCAAATTGAAATGACGCTTTACAACAATTAGCTTTTATCCGATAATAAAAAGGTTAGGTATAAAAAACAGGCCTTGCAAGATTTTATAAAGGATATGAGACTATGAAAAAAGAAAAACACCCAAAGATGTTTGAGATAGAAGCGGTTTGTTTGGGATGCAGTACGCATTTTTTAACCATGTCGACGGCTCCTCAAATTCGTGTTTCACTCTGTTCGCAATGCCACCCAATTTATACGGGAAAACATAAATTTGTTGATACCGCGGGCCGCATTGAACGCTTCCAGAAGAAATATAGCAAACAATGATTTATCCGGAGATTGAATGGAGCAACCTGCGTTCACGGCGTAATCAGCTTGTGTCGCAGCTTTCATCTCCGTCTACTGATAATGCAGCTCGACAGGTTGCCAGAAAGGAAGCAGCGCGTCTTGCCAGCTTATTAGAGGCATATGATAAGGCTACTGCTCTTGAGAGCGAACGAGATATGCTCCTTACGAATATGGAAAACATAAGTGATCCTGAGTATAAGGCTTTATATCAGGAAGAGCTAGCGGATTTAAATGCTCGCTTGGCGGTGTCTGTAGATGAGCTTGAGCAGAACCTTTACCCTCCTGATGAGCGTGATAATAAATCTGTCTTTCTTGAGATTCGTGCAGGGACCGGAGGCCAAGAAGAAGCCGCGCTTTTTGCTGCGGATTTGATGCGCATGTATACGCTTTATGCGATTAAAAAAGGGTGGAAGACTTCGATTTTAAGCGAAAGCGAAACGGATTTAAAGGGTTACCGCGAGGTAGTCCTTTCTGTTGAGGGCCGGGGTGTTTTTGGTCATTTAAAGCATGAATCGGGTGTTCATCGAGTCCAGCGTGTTCCACGGACTGAAGGCTCGGGCCGAATACATACTTCTACGGCTACAGTGGCAGTGTTGCCTGAATCGGAAGAGGTTGATACTTCTATATCACCGGATGATTTGCGTATTGATGTTTTTCGTGCCGGCGGTGCGGGCGGCCAGCATGTGAATAAAACAGAATCTGCGGTCCGTATAACGCATATACCATCTGGTATTGTTGTTACTTGTCAGGATGAACGTTCGCAGCATAAAAACAAAACAAAGGCTCTTAAGGCGTTGCAAGCACGGCTTTCGGCCCATCAACAAGAAAAGACGACGTCTGAGCAGAGTCAGATGCGTCGTGAGATGGTCGGATCTGGAGATCGTTCAGAAAAGGTGCGAACTTATAATTTCCCTCAGAACCGTGTTACAGACCATCAGGTTGAGATAACCCTGAATAAACTAGACAGGTTTATGGAAGGGGATATGGATGAAATTATTGAAGCTTTGAGGCGTAAGGAAAAAGAAGCGCGTAAGCAGCGCAACGTCTGAGATTAGATATACATTTTTGAGTATTTAATGGAGGAGAGAGAGGATTATTATGTTTTTTTTTGATTATCTTGTTGAGTTTAATCGTTATCTAAATGTGATTGGCATTGGTGTAATTTTAGCTCTTGCCTATGCATTTTCATCTAATCGATCGCGCATTAATTATCGATTGGTGGTAAGTGCGTTAGTAATGCTTTTTGCTATTGCGGTAGTGGTCCTAAAAACGCTGCCG
>CAYRPI010000043.1:7911-9845 GCA_964426225.1 uncultured Candidatus Babeliaceae bacterium
GGGTTGCGGATGGTGTGGCACATATTTATGGAGCGGGGGATGCAGGAATAAATTTCTTGTTTGGAGGGTTGTCATCTGCAGATGGGGCGTGGGGCCCGCTATTCGCTATTCAAGTGCTTCCGCTTATTATTTTCTTTGGGTCTTTAATGGCCCTGCTTTTCCACTTTGGTGTGGTGCAGTGGGTTGTTAGTATACTTGCAAAAGTTTTTCGGCCTCTGTTTGGAACTTCGGGTGCCGAAACTCTCTGTACGGTAGCCAACAGTTTTCTAGGGCAGACTGAGGCTCCGCTTCTTATTCGTAATTATCTTGCTACCATGACGCGGTCAGAAATTTTCTTGGTTATGGTGGCGGGTATGGGTACGATGAGTGGGGCTATAATTGCTATTTATGCAAAAATGGGAGTTCCGGTAGTCCACATGCTCTGTGCGAGTGTGATGGCAATTCCGGCGACTATTCTTATCGCTAAGATTATGGTTCCAGAATGTGAACAGCCTGAAACGGCTAGTGGTGCAAAGGCCGAGATGCAGGTTGAATCGCATAATGCGCTTGAAGCTATTTCTATGGGTGCATTGGATGGATTGAAATTGGTGCTTAATATTGCTGCGATAATGTTGGCTTTTATAGCTCTTATTTTTATGCTTAATGTAGTTATGGGGTCGGGATGTACTTATATAAATATGCTTTTGTCGTGGATGGGATCTAGTTGGCAGTTGCCCATTTTGTCTCTTCAGTACATCTTTGGATGGGTATTTATGCCTTTTAGCTGGATGATGGGGACGGGTGATGAAATGGCACGTGTGGCGCAAATTATTGGGGTTAAGTTTTCTGTAAATGAGATGATTGCTTACAAGGATATGCTTTTGGCACATCTTTCTACTCGCTCGACTATGTTACTGACCTATGCACTCTGTGGATTTGCCAATTTTTCTAGTATTGGTCTTCAAATTGGTGGCATTGGTGCACTTGCACCATCTAAACGGTCGCTCTTGAGCTCATTTGGGTTTAAGGCTCTTTTGGGTGGTACTCTTGCAAACTTGTTATCAACTATGGTTGCCGGATTATTAGTTTAAAATTAATTGAATGATTATTCTAAGCTTAATTCTGATTAAATTTAGTGTTATAAGAAAGTGGGCGTTGTATTTTTACAACGCCCACTTTCTTGATTATGTGCGTAATCTTAATCGTTCCAAGCTAGTGCAGGACTGGCGGCTGGTACTGTGGCTACTCTGCGACCTATGCCTGGATGTATTCTGTTGGAAATTGCGGGAGCTGCCACTTGCTCGATCACATCTTCTGAGGATCCCTCTGGGGTCTGATCCATCCAAGGAAGTTCTGGAGTTATTACTTCATCAGCTTGTCTGCGACCAATGCCTTGATCGAGAATCGATTTAACGGTTGGTTTACCATTCGCTCCTTGACAGTCACAATAGCCACGTATTGTTCCTTCTTTGGCGCCATTTGTCCAGCGATTAGCGTAGGTATGTTGATGAAACATGCCACAGACGATAGGACACTTTTGGTTTGCGTCTGCGCTATCCTTTATGAAAGTTGTTGGTACCCAATTTGGCGTTCTGTCGTCAACTGGTATGTTCGGTCTTGCCATTGCGCCTGTGGACATAATCAGTCCTACTACGGCTACTATATAATTTAGAGTTTTCATACTCTCTCCTTTTCAGGACCAGCGTCCTGTTATTGTTTGCGTTCTTTGGCCTCTGCGTTTATCCTAGAGCGGAGAAGGCCAAAGAACTGGATCCATTTTCTTTACTGTCAGGGACCAATCTTTTGGTTGCCCTTTCCCCTTACATCTTTATCGTAGCATAGCACGTTGGCTAAAATCAACAATTTGTAATTATATTTTTAATTAAGGATTTTTTTGGCAGAGGCAAAGCCCTTTTGAGGTATATGTGCCTTGCCATTCCATATCAGCTTTTGAG
>CAYRPI010000044.1:0-9743 GCA_964426225.1 uncultured Candidatus Babeliaceae bacterium
CTTCAAGATCAGAATGCTTCTTTGGAAGACCAGTTGCTTGCAAAAAAACAGTATGATGCAATTAAATTGAAGATGCAAAAAACTAATGAAACGCTTAAGCAGATTGATGTAGCTGCTTCGTCAAAACTTGGAACCGTTGTTTCGTAGGCAGAGGTGGGGGTTTTTAGTATGGAGGAGGAATTATGAAAAATATAATATTTAGATATGTAGTGGTTGGAGCTGCTGGGCTTACAATCTTGAGTTTTAGTGAGGTGAAGTCTTTTTTTGGATTTCATCTTGGTGATGGGGATGGTTTTGGAGTGGGAGTAGGGTCGCGCTGGGATGGGTATGATGGAGGTCCTTATTGGGGACGTCGTTATCATTATCGTCAAGATTTCCCTGCCTTTGGTATTCGAGTAGGGCCTCGTTATTACAATGTTAGTGATGATGATTCATTAGAGCAGACACGGGATGAGCTTAAACAGGAAGTTAATCGCTTGACTAAAAAACTTGAAAAACGTAAGCGTATTATTAATACCATTGAGGAGCAGAAAGATGCTTTGCAGAAGAAGCTTTCTGAAAAATCTGATTCTAAATAAAAATAAATGTAGTTGTAGTTGTTAAGAAATCCTAAAAGGAGGATGTATATGAAAAGTAATGTATCGAAGTTTTTACTTCTAAGTGCGTTAACGTTGTCAGTTGTAAGTTTTAGTTCGGTAAAGGCTTATCGTAACTCAGTACAAGGAAGTGATAAACCTTCAAAGCGGATGAAGCAGGAAAAGAGTTGGTGGAGGAGTGAACCTTCTAAGGAGTCTAGGGAGTCTGACGCCAAAAAACTCGAAATGCTTGAGGAAAAGCTTAATAAGCTAGCTGCAGCTCAAGAGAAAAAAGAGGCGATGATACAGAAGGCTAAGGTTCGTATTAATGTGCTTAAACAGAAGTGGGATAAGGCTACGCCTGAACAGAAAGCTGTAATGAAAGAGAAGTTCATGAATGCAAAAGAGCGGATTAAAGAGCTCTACAAAAGGTTGGGCGTGATCGAGCATAAGAAGGAATGGGTTGAGGCATATGTAAATGCTAAGAAGCAACAAAAAACAGTTCCTGCTCGTAAGAGGACTGCAACTCCTATTCGTCGTCTAGCTGTTCAGGCAGATGAAATGGACACTTATGGATTTTAAGTAAGAATTGATTAAGAAATTGCAGTTTGCCGACCAGCTTGTGAGCAGGTGACGGAAAGGTGGCCACGTGAGTGAGCATCTATGGTCACTAGGGTGAGACGTGCAGGTTTTTCGAAAACAAGAATCGTGCGTTCATCAATGGGGTGAGCCTCATCAGTCCATACTATAGGACCTTGCTTCCAGCCTAGTCGCTCCATCTGCGATTTATAGAATGATATGAGTTCCTCTGTTTTCATCGTTGTCTCGAAATAGACCGATTGATGGGTGGAGGTGTTCATATCGTTTTTATGGGGTGTTAAATTTCGAATTTCAACATTCAAAGGAAACGCTACATCAACGAGGCGAGCCTCGCAGAGTAGCGTTTCTGCATTGAAATTACGGCGCTTGCTGGTTTTATTTTCCAGCCCGCATGCAGGTAATAATAAAACTAATGGGAGTGTAAATAAAATTCTAGATGCTTTTATTGCCCGCATGGGTGCGCTACTCAGGTTGTTCTGTTTTCAGGATTAAATCCTGTGGGACCGACTCAGCTGTGATAGTAGTTGCGGCGGCCTTGGCTTCACGTGTATGTCGTTTTTGTATTTCGGTCAGTATGCGCTCTTTTACGCGAGCTCCCTTACCAATACGATCGCGCATGTAGTAAAGCTTAGCACGGCGTGTACTGCCATGGCGTAAGAATTCTATGCTGTCGATTTTTGGCGAATGGAAAGGGAAAATCCGTTCAACCGCAATACCGTTTGATGCGATACGGCGGATAGTGAATGTTGATCCTACACCATTCTTATGAATTGCTATGACGTCGCCTTCGAAGTGCTGGATACGTTCTTTGTCGCCTTCTTTGATGCGCTGAGCTACGCGAATAGCATCGCCGGGTGAAAATTCGGGAAACTTGCGGTCTGTAATACCATACTGAAGCAATGTTTCTTTATTAAGTTGTTTGGCTCTCATGCCATTCCTTCCAATCTCTTGAAAAGTACTAAAATCTATCGTTTAATTTTTATGCCTAACCATCGGTCAAACACTAATGCTGCTGCAGAGCGTACTGACAAATGATTAAAACGTGAAAATCCATACACAGGGCCAAGTATAAAGTCACAGCGTTGCAAAATCGACGGGCCTAGGCCGTTTGCAGTTCCAAAAAGAAAGAGCACAGGACGCCCTGACTTCCAGACTGTCTCTTGATCATAATACGTTATATTTTGAATCGAATCAACCTGACGTGCCGAAGTTCCAATTAAAATAGGGGGTTGTCCTTCTTTTAATTGGATGGTTTTTATGGTTTCATCCACATTAGCTGCGAGAGAAACTTCGGATACAGCCTCATGGCGAGAAGGGTTGTAACTAACTCCATCACCCTCTTGCCAGAATTCAAGCAAGCGGGTAGTAATTTTTTGTTGATCTTCAAGGGGTGTTACGATAAAAGTTCTTTTTAGACCAAAAGTTCTAGCGGATCGGGCAATATCGTGAATGTCTATTGAAGTAACAGAACTGTTCCCTTCAACATCTCGTTGTACAAGAACATTTGTATGCATTAATGCTGCGTAGTGCGGTGGGATAAAACGGGCGGCTAATTTTTGATCTTCTGGGGATGTTATATGTGATCGTAACCATTCAAAATGACGCTTAACCGTAGTCTCAGCAGCCTTTTCATGTCGCCACAGATCTTGCATTGCGTGATTCCCTGACCTTATTACTTCGGGCACTTCTTTCCCATGCCACACAACTGGTGCGGTATAATGCGGGTAATCAACAAAAGCTCCTGAAAATGAATCTTTTTCGACCGATTCACCTTTTCCAATGACTCCTGGAACAAACCTAACAAGTCCTTCCAAAAATACCATGGCAGGTAAATCGCCCCCCATTAGTACAAAATCACCAATGGAAAGAATAATATCGGCGTACTCTTCTTCCACTCGAGCATCCATCCCTTCATACCGCGCGGGCAGAAGCATGCAATGCCCTCCTCGATCTACAATCTTCTGGTGTAATTCGCGCAATAATGCCTGATCAAGCTGAGTTCCTTGAGGAGAAAAAAAGATGCGAAACGCTTTCCCATGACGTTGTTCTTGGTGGTCCACTGCGCGTTCAATGACATCTGGTCGAAGAAGTAAGCCAGGACCGTGCCCAAAGATAGGGCCATCGGCACGTTCTTTGGGCTCACAAACATCAAATAAAGATAGGGTCTCACAGGTGAGGTGCCCTTGTTCTTGAGCGCGTTTAATGAGACTTGTTTCAAAAAACGTTTTATAAAGTTCTGGAAAAAGCGTGAGAACGGAGATCTTCATCTATTTTATGATTTCGATTACAATCTCTCTGTTTTTCGCCGCATCTATCTGCCCTCCAAGAGTTCGCAGTGACCGCAAAATACGGCCTTCACTGCCAATGACTCGTGCGACATCTTGAGGTGCCACGCGTATTTGCACGGTACACTTAGTGTCGCTTTCGATGGCTGAAACAACGACAGATGTTGGTTGGCTCACTAGTTGCTTTACCATGTATTCAATGAGTTTTTCAATCATGCCTTCTCTCAGGAAGTTTTATTGGGCGGCTGCAGAAGAACCTGTCTTAAGATGCAGCTTATACAATTTTTTTACAACTTCGGTTGGAACGGCGCCTTTTCCCATCCAATATTCCATGCGATCAATGTGAATCTGTGGAAATTGTTTGGTGCGTGGATTGTAGGTTCCTAAGTTCTCAAGCGCGGCTCCATCACGTTTTGCACGGTCATCTATCACTACTATGCGATAAAATGGTGCATGTTTTTTGCCGATCCTAGAGAATCTTATTTTTACTGCCATGTAGCAAATCCTTTCTTAAATAATTTACCTATGTTTTGTTAAAAGAAACGGCCCATTTTTCCCAATTGCTTAATCAGCTGTTGGCTTTGGTTGAACCGATCTAATAACATATTTACGTCTGGAACCGTGACTCCCGATCCCTGTGCAATACGTTTTTTGCGAGAAGCATCAAGCACGGATGGTTGAATACGTTCTTTTTTTGTCATAGAGCTTATTATGGCTCTAAAACGTTTCATTTCTGTTTCGCCTTCTTCAATTTTTTCTTGCGATATCTTCATGTTTGCTACTCCGGGGATGTATTTCATAACCTGTCCCAGAGAGCCCAAACGACTCATCATATCGATCTGTTGTGCAAAATCTTCCAGTGTAAAACGTCCACTGCGCATGGCTTTGGAAAGCTGTTCTTGTTCTTGAGCTTTGATTTTTTCGGTGGCCCGTTCCGCCAGACTGGTAATATCACCCATTCCAAGCATGCGTGTAGCAATACGATCGGGATGAAAACGCTCAAGGTCTGAAATGTGTTCTCCAATCCCTACAAAAAAAATTGGTTTCTTAAGAGCATATCTAAATGCGAATGCCGCGCCTCCGCGGGTATCGCTATCCATTTTTGTTAGAATAGCTCCTGCAAATCCTACGCGTTCTTCAAATACTCGAGCGACTCGTAGGGATTCTTGTCCCGTCATCGAATCTAGAACTAAAATTTTAAGAGCATTGGGTAAGCGAGCGTCAACATTCGAAAGTTCTTGTAACATTTTTTCATCGACATGGAGTCGTCCTGCGGTGTCCAGAAGAAGAGTGCTGTAATTGTTTTTTTTCCGGTAGGCATCTATCTCTTCAACCGCTTTTAAAATGTCGGTCTCTGTGGCGCGGTAAAATTCAATACCCGCTTGTAATGAGACAACTTCGAGCTGATCAATAGCCGCTGGACGATAAAAGTCTACGGATGCCGCTAAAATACGCCCCTTTTTCTTTTGCTCCAAAAGTTTGGCGGTTATAATTTTGCCTAATTTGGCCGTAGTAGTTGTTTTCCCAGAGCCTTGTAAGCCCATAACTAAGATGGTGGCAGGGATCTGGGGCGTGAAAATATCGTGGTTTTCTTGTCCTCCAAGAAATTCACGAATTCTATCATTCACGACTTTCATTAAATATTCATCTGCCCGTAAAGTGGGCGCTAACCGAGCTCCGATTAAATCTTTTCTTAAAGTGTCGATGAAAGCGTTGGAAGCTTCGAGTGGGACATCTGCTTGAAGAAGTGCATCTGTGACTGTCTTTAAAAGATCTTCAACAACGGGTTGAGAGAGTGTTTTTTGGCGTCCAATTCGCGAAAAAAACGATGAAAATGAACGTGCTATAGAATCAAACATTGGCGTACCAACAGTGGCCTTAATTTAGAAACAAACCTTATATATTAATATAGTATCTATACAATAGAGGGAAAAGTATAGAATCTATAGGAATTATACCACAGGGTTAAAATTTGATAAACTAACTTTTAGTTAGATAGTTTCTTTTGTCCATTATTTTTTGCTTTTATGCCACATAACGTACATCTTCCAGGATTAAATCCTGTTCAATTGCAAGGACTCCTATGAAACCCCTTATTTCCACTCAATCATTGGATCAACCCTATGTTCTTATTGTGGGAGTTCAAACACCCCAAAATCGCTCTATAGATGCAAGTTCTTATTTTGAGGAATTTAAAAATCTTGTGAGATCCGATGGAATATCCGTTTTCGAAGAGCATATGATTAAACTTCGGTCTATTGATAGTGCCTACTTTTTTACGCGTGGGAAGCTTGAAGAGATTATAGGCATTTGTAAAGAACGTGGGATAGAGAAGGTTATTGTTTCAGAGCCTCTGAGCCATCAGCAGACGCGGAATCTTGCAGATGTTTTGGGTGCGGATATTATGGATCGCACCGAGTTGATCCTTGAAATTTTTGAAAAAGGAGCGCAGTCTTCTGAGGGGAAGTTGCAAGTTGCAGTAGCTCTGTTAAATCATAAGAAATCTCGTGTTGCTGGTAAAGGAATTTTTCTTTCTCAACAGTCGGGAGCCATGGGGACGCGTGGTCCCGGTGAGACGCAGAAAGAGATAGATTTGCGCCATTTAGAGCGGTTGATAAGTAAGTTAAATCGGGATTTGGAGCAGTTAACAAAGGTTAGAGAGACTCAGCGTAAAAAGCGTTTCCTCTCAAAGGTTCCCCATATTTCTATAATTGGTTATACCAATGCGGGTAAGTCTACTTTGCTTAATGCTTTAACCAAAAGTTCTGTGTATGCCGAAAACAAGCTCTTTGCGACATTGGATACTACCACGCGCGAACTTTTTATTGATGGGGCAAAAAAGGGAACTATTTCGGATACGGTTGGATTTATCCAGAATCTGCCGCATGAATTGATAGAAGCTTTCAAATCAACGTTATCAGATTTGGATAACGCGCATCTGTTATTGCAGGTTATTGATGTGTCGGACAAAAATTGGCGTAATCATATAAAAGTGGTACGCAGTATCCTTGATGAGATTAAAGTATTCGATATTCCCATGTTGTATGTTTTTAATAAAGCGGATCTTTTAAGTCCTGAAGAAAAAGCACTCTTTGAAGAACAGGCTAGTGCATATCAGCCGCATGTTTTGATATCGGCAACTTCCAAGGAAGGCTTTCAGCCTTTGGTTTCTCATCTTAGGGAGTGGAAGCCGGTATGAGCACAGATTATGGAATGCTTCTTGAGAAACTTAATCCCCAGCAGCGTTCTGCCGTTGAACCGGGGAGTGGGGTTATATTGGTTCGGGCGGGAGCGGGTTCAGGTAAGACGCGGGTTATCACGCGTAGAATCTCTTATTTAATAGCGCATCATCAGGCTCTTCCCTCGTCTATAGTTGCGCTTACTTTTACTAATAAAGCTGCGCTTGAGATGAAAGAGCGTGTTGAAATGTTTACAAGTCATGGTGGTGCGCCCTATATTGGGACTTTCCATGCGTATTGCTTGCGGCTTTTAAAGACTAATCGAGCCTTTTTGGGGAGGCCAGATTTTTCAGTATTAGATTCGGACGATCAAGAAAAACTAATGCAGAAAATTATTGCTTCTGCAGGGCTTGCAAAGCAGATGAATGTGCGCACGGTTTTACATGCGCTTTCTAGTGCTAAAAACGGTTCTATTAATGGCATTCTTAACATTAATCTTATTGATCATCCTGTAATGCAGCAACTCTGTATGGCGTATGAACAGGAAAAAAAACAGTCACATTGCTTAGATTTTGATGACCTTCTAGTTGAGGCTATAGCTCTGTTTAAACAGAATCCCGGATTTAGAGTGCAGTTTAGGGAGCGTGTTCGGCATGTGCTTGTGGATGAGTATCAAGATACTAACCGCGTTCAGCATGCATTATTGTGTCTTATGACCTGTGATGAATCCGATGTTTTTGCCTTAGATTCGCTCTGCGTTGTGGGGGATGAGGATCAGTCTATCTATTCGTGGCGAGGCGCTACGGTTAGCAACATTTTGGACTTTTCGCACGATTTTCCGCAAACATCTGTTGTGACGATCGAGCAAAACTATCGCTCCGTACAGCCTATTCTTTCTGTGGCTAATGAGGTTATTCGTCGCAATAGGGGAAGAGTACCTAAAGAGCTTTGGTCTGAACGTGAAGGAACTGATCGTGTTCGTGTAGTGCGTCTTGCATCTGATAGACATGAGGGGGATTGTGTTACGCAGCTTGTAGGCTTGGTGAAAAAACATTTTAAAAACCAGTCCTGTGCGGTGCTTTACAGGTCACACTATCAGTCGCGTACGCTTGAAGAAGCTTTGGTGCGTAGTTCTCAGCCTTATCATATTGTGGGTGGGATACAATTTTATGAACGGCAGGAGGTTAAGGATCTGGTTGCTTACCTGCGGCTTGCCGTTAACCCTTATGATCGGGTTGCTTTCTTGCGTATTTTCAATACACCAACGCGTGGTTTGGGTGCGAAATTTCAGGAGCAATTTTTTGCATTATGGGACCAAGAACCTCTTTTTACTTTCGATATGGTCGCGCAGAAGCTAATAAATGAAGAATTAGTTAGTGGTCTTAAAAAAGAATCGCTACAAAAGTTTTGTCAGGTTTTGAAAAAAATGTCTGATTTTGTGACCCCTGCTTATGCGCTTGAATTTGTAGTTAATGAAATTGGCTATGTTGCGTATCTCCAAGGTGCTTTTGAGCGAGAGGTAGCGCGTGACAAAGTTGAAAACGTCCGGGAGCTTTTAAATGCGGCACGAGCTCAGGAAGACAGGGGTATAACTTCGGTGCATACTTTTTTAGATGAGATAGCACTTTTACAAGAGCATAGCACTAAGAAAGATCCGGATGAATCGGGGCTTTTACTTATGACCTTTCATGCAGCCAAAGGGCTTGAGTTTGATACGGTTATACTTGTGGGGCTTGAGGAAGGGATTTTCCCAACTAGTCGTTCAGCAGATTACTCTTATATGGCCGAAGAAGAGCGCCGTTTGCTTTATGTAGGAATTACCAGGGCGCGTGAGCGACTTTTGGTAACTCATACTCAACAGCGCTATCTTTTTGGACGAGTGACTCAGCAGTTGCCATCGTCTTTTCTTGATGAAATTCCAACGCGGTTGGCGGGACATGAAGATGGGACGTCATGGTATTCTCCACAAATACGTAGTTTTCTTGAGCAGTGGTTGTTGGGGAAAGGGCGAGCTTATGCACCAGCAACGCAGCCCTCCATTCCCTCCATTCCCTCCATTTCTTCTACCTCCTCTAAGTCTTTAACCAACTCTTTTTCATGGGAAGAGCCTTTTCCAGGATTAAATCCTGTTGGCGAGCCGGATTCAGAATTATCTACTCCAGTTGCTCTGGAGGCAGAGAAATTGCCTCGCTGGAAAAAGTTTCAATCGGTTAAACATCGAAGTTTTGGCGTGGGGATTGTAAAAGAGGTTGAAGACAAGGGCTGTGGGACCGTTTATTTAACGGTCCACTTTTCCTGTGGTGTGAAGAAGATAAATTCTTCGTTCCTTATGAATTCTTAACTCTCTGGTATTGTGCATTACTCCAGCGCGCCAATTTATATGAGAGCACGGCCCCAAATGTACTGGCTACGGCTGCTGCGGAAAACGCGGCCAATAAGGAGAGTTCTCTAGGCCGTCTGAGCATCTGGCGTGTAAAAGTGCCTGTATAGCCTATGGGGCGAAGAAGAGGGATATTGTTGAAAGAGAGTGATCTAGCTTCAGGACTTAATCCTGTTGCTGGCAGAGTGTCTATAAAACAGACTCCATAATCTTTTTTTAATGATTCTTGTTCAGCTCTGTTTAGGCTTTCAAAAATAGTTTGTGCCCACGAATTATTAGTAAGAATTGTGGGAGTCCCTGCACGTTTTAGAGTTTCTATTAAAAGGTATTGTTCGGGATTTAGTGCGACGGAATCAAAGCGCCATATTTCTGTAAAAATAGAATTATGTGGCAGGACTGAGTTTATTATTAGGCTTCCGTCGGAGCGCCATTCAAACTTTCTTACTGTCCCGGCCGTCATTTTTATTGAGTAGGCACTGTTTCCTGAGAAAACATCAAAGATTTTAATTTTGTCGTCAACAGAGATGGCTAAGAATTGACCATCGGGAGAGAAGTGACAGAAATGAGGCTCAGTAAGATTTTGTTGAGCAAGGTTATTGAGCGATCTTAGAGGTTGCACAGGCCACTGTAGATGTGCGGTGGTGAGATCCCAGTATTCAAGTAGTCATTTAGTTTTGAAGGTCGAAAGTTATTTCCTTGAGGGGTAGGGGGCGGATGAGTTTTG
>CAYRPI010000045.1:0-1079 GCA_964426225.1 uncultured Candidatus Babeliaceae bacterium
GCATTATAAGAAATATAAACGGAACAAAAACGGTTATTCACTCCTGTTTCGAAAATGAATCCTCTGGTCTAAACTCATAAAATTTTTCTAACTCGTGATAAGCTTTTCCATATAAGTTCCGGTTTTAGGTTTTTTGGGGGCTTTGTCACTTACCAAATTACCCTAAAACCGAAACTTTTTATTTTGCTCTACATGAGGAACTTATCACTTTACTCCAACAGCAAATTGACAGAACGCCATTTTTCTGAAATAATAAGATGAAATTACTTCGCTTATCAACAGAATCATTAATACAAAGTATGCAATTAGCAAACCACTGGTTATGTAACTATTTTAGGCAAATGGAGGCCTCTATGATCTGGAAAAATTTTATGACTCGTTCTATTCGTTTTTCAAAATTAAGTACTATTTTAATGTCCATTGTACTGGTTAGCGCCGCACTTGTAACACACAATAGTTTTGCGATTGAAGAAGAAGAGACTTGTATAATATGTAACTCTTCTTTTGACAATCTCATCAACCAAAAAATTGCCCTTCATCCCAATGCTCTCAATGAAGAGTCCAAACATTATGTATGTAGTACATGTTTGTCTCGCGAAAGTGAAGAAACATCTTCCCACCTTTTACAAAATTGCCCCTTTTGTAGAAAAACCATTCGAAACCGTGATAATTTACTCCAGAATCCCGTTACCGTACTTGAAAAAATTGACACAGGAACCGATCCCAACACATGTCAAATCTGTACAAATCCCTTTGGGATATTAAGAAAGAAGGTTGCCTTACATCCAATGGCTCCTCAAGAAAACGACAAACATTACATCTGCATAGACTGTCTAAAAAGTATAAAAGCTCGGAATGACAATTCCTGCCCACACTGCAACAATGTTGTAAATTTTGGCACTATCACCGCAACTGCGCCATTTTGTACCGGTTATTACTACCGACACTATATTAAAAGTCCGATCAAAAAGGCTCATCAAATAACTAGCATCTCCCTCTACCCAGAACGCTACTTCATTCTATCCGGAGCTGCTTTAGGAATTCTAGAGGATCAAATATTAGAAATTGATCCACGCTCC
>CAYRPI010000045.1:1111-9730 GCA_964426225.1 uncultured Candidatus Babeliaceae bacterium
AAGCACAATTTATAGTACAGGCAGTAGCGCTCATGTTCTCATTACCGCTAAGCCAAGCCCGAGTCCGCGGAGTCCACCCACAACTCCCTCGTTATGCAAGCTCTACACTAGCCTTTTGCACAGCACACTTTACAAGTTACATCTGCTCTGCGCTAATTCGTAGAAACATCCCCACGTTTAGCAAATGGATTGATATGATTAAACCCCATATCCTCACGTTACCGCTAACTACACCGGTCTCTTCTGTTAAACCGACAAGCCCTGCATTAAGTATCTAGGCAAAAAAAACCGCATCGAACGCGTAGCATAACTACGTTTATATTCTACCGTCCCTTTGCATCACACAAAAACATAAACCTGCACAAAGACACCCCTAATTTTTCATGCAGTGTGTGCGCCACACCCTTTTTGCTCAACACCAATTCTTGACATGGACAAAGAAGGGCCTGTTTGATTATTCAAACAAAAAATCAAGTAAAGAGCTTCTCAAGAGTTTAAAAACGTTAAAATACGCCTAGATACAGAAAACCCCACTAGGAGCATTTTTTCGGCCTTAAACGGAGATTTTCTTCCCTGCTCCCCGCAAAAACATAAGGCAACAGAGAGCCCCCACCGCCAATGCGCCAACAAAAAACATCACCGACACACCAAAGAAATCCCACACAAGACCGGCCCCCACACTCGAAATTAAGGTTGCAATGCCTGATACTACACTGAATATGCCGTAAGCCGTACCCCTTAAATTGGGCGAAGAAACATCTGTAACCAGAGCGACCAAAACACCCTCAGAAAAAGCCAAATGCAGCCCCCACAAAACTAGTCCTATAGCTAAAAACCATAAACCAGAAAACAACCCTAAAATCACCTCTGCACAAATCAATAAAACTATTCCCAAAATCAAGACCGATTTTCTACCTACAAAATCCGAAAGAACTCCTGCAGGATAAACGGCGGCGGCATAAACTACGTTCAATCCCACCATCACCAATGGAATAAAGGTCAACGAAACCCCAGCCGCTCCCGCCTTTAAAATCAAAAACGCCCACCCCACACGGGCCAGAGACAATAGTCCTCCCACCAACACCACGGACCAATAAGCAAATCCCAGGCGCCTCAAATCCTGGACTTTTATCCCCCCACGGAACTTTTCTTCAGAAACAGGATTAATTCCTGAAAAGTGTGCCTCCGGTTCCTTTACCCCCCATGCCAAAATCAAGACAGAAATTAAAGCCGGTAAAGAGGCAATCCAAAGAACAACTCGAATATTGCCAGAAAATAACAAAAGTCCACCTGTAGCCAACAGAGGGCCCAAAAAGGCTCCGGCCGTGTCAAGTGCTTGCGCCAATCCAAAACACGCTCCACGCAAATTTTGAGGGGCTAAATCTCCCAAACGAGCGTCACGTGGTGCACCGCGAACACCCTTGCCGATGCGATCGATAAAACGAGCTACAAACACAAGCCCCAACGAATTTGCCAGCGGGAAAAGCGGTTTGGTCAAAGCAGATAAACCATACCCCAGTAGAGTTAAAAACTTCCTCCTCTGTAAATAATCGCTCAACACACCAGAAAAAAATCTCACCACAAGAGCAGTGGCTTCGGCAATTCCTTCAATAAGTCCAACTGCAACCTTGCTAGCGCCCAGGCTTGTCACCATAAAAATGGGCAATAGACTATGCACCAACTCCGAAGATGCATCCATAAAAAGACTGACCAACCCCAATGCCCAAACCCCACGGGGAATAAGACGCCTCTGGGAAAAGGACGTGGAATAAGGGATCTTCACAGGCATTCACCTCTCTTTAAAAAGTTTCAATAATTTTTCCTGCAGTGTATGCACCACACCATTATTTGTCCAACATAAACTCTTGACGTGGGCAAATAAAAGAGAGGGTGGAGAATCACAGAATATCTATCGTGATTCTCCACCCTCTCTTTTATTTATCTAAATTCAGTCAACCTTACAAATAATACCCCACTACCACCAAGAATCCCCACTGTCCTGGCTGTTCTTGTTTAGAAGCTTCGATTGGCGCTTTTGATACCTTCACTGGTTCCTTACCCTTAGATGAACTGGACGGTTGTGCGTTAACCACTACATCAGCAACAGGCTTTGACTCAGGAGTTGGTGTAGGTGCTAATTCAGATACAGCTTTTTTCTCAGATCCCAATTTGGCAGCACTTGCTACCGCCTGCTTACCCACAATGGATTTTAATGGAGTTTTTTTCACTAACTGAACATACGCCTTGAATGGATACCCTTTAAACTCAACATCAACCCAGCCACCACCCTGCTTGGCCACGGCCATCATCTTATCGATTACCGGATAGCCCTTATCATCCAGCACTGTTTTTTCATTAAACCATAAACGTTGACGATCATTCCCATGGGCTAAACAGATTCCATCATCCGAATACACAGAGACGAAAAGATCACCCCGCAAAAATTCATCGCTCTCACCAGAGAACAAGTTTAACGATTCAACAATAGTATGGGTATTAAAGTAACTAACCGCTTTTTCTGATAGAGTACGTGCTGCAAATTCCTTCACAACCGGCCAATACCCAGCTCCCACTATATATTTCCCATCTGGAACTTCTACATATTCCACATAGATAGTCTTTGGAGAACGTTTATCCGCAAATGTAATCCATCCACTACCAGACTCTTTTGCCGTTTTAAGAATTTCTTTAACTACAAATTTCCCTTCAGAATCCTTAATATTTATAAGGTTCTGGCCCAAGAAAATAGGGTTCTCTGCATCGGCTAAAATCGTTCCCTCAAGATTGTACACAAATAAACGGAGCGGCCCTTGAATAAATTTACCGGCATAACTTGAAAAATCACGGAACGCAATATCAGCCCCATTGGCCTTTAGGTAATTAATACCCCTCTTTACATAATCACGGATAGTATCATCATTAACATTAGGATAATAACCACACCCCAAAACAAACTGTTTACCCGTGCGAGGATCTGTAAACGCCTCTACAAACGCACGTTTTGGAATTCCATCTTCTTCATATTCAACCCATCCACTCCCACGCTCTCGCACAAGACGTATGATAGTTCTATTACGATATCCACCACGTGAATCTTTCCAATCCAACCGGTTCTGCCCCACAAACGCTATATTCCGCCCATGAGCAAAGGCATTACCTTCCATATCATAGGCCCATAGGTACATGTCACCTCGAGCAAAAGGACCCCGTGGATTATTAATCTGCTGAAAAAGCTCATTAGCACCATATTTTAGGGCATACGCAATCGCCTCTTTAATAAGCTGTTGTGTTAAAAATGCCGCTGAATCAGGGAAGAATCCACATCCAATAATATAATAATAGCCTTCCTTCTCTACCAATTTTACAAAAGAATACTTAGAGCCATGATTCCACTCATAACTTACCCAACCACCATTTGTCCCTTTTTCAAGCATAGCATCTAAAAAAGGTTTTTCTAAAATTCCTATAGCGGCCGGAACTACCAAAGCTTGAGGAGCCTCTCCAATTACCGGCAATTTCCCCGGCTCAACCGATGTAAGTGGTACACCAGACTGCGGTTTTTTACCAAACACTTTCCAGATATTCCATGGATCTGCATCAAAATAACATTCTCCCGCTTCGCCAAAAATAAACGGGTACATGCCCCCTCTACTCCAACGATCATCAGTTTCAAAAGCCCGACAAGCCTGACCTAACGTTCGTCCCCTAAAAAACTCTGCTACATCATTTACAAATTTCTCTATCTGAGCCTTTTTTTTACTAATTCCCTCATCACCAAAATCGGCCATATCTTCCGAAAATACAGTTGTAACCGCAAGGAAAAAACCCACAAACAACATGCCTAAGCATAATGCTTTATAAACTCTCATTACTACCCTCCTCACTCAACACCTTTTTACGGTACAGGATTAAATCCTGAGCTACACTCCCTCTCCTTCACTCAAAAATTATTCCTTGCGATCACCCATGATACGCAGAAGACTAAGGAAGAGGTTTATAAAATCCAAATAAAGCTGCAACGCAGCAATTAATGCAACATTTGAAACAGATGCATCATCCACATCAACCCGTTGAGCAAACTCCTTTATTTTTTGAATATCAAATGCAGTTAACCCCGCAAAGACTACAACACCTATGATAGCAATCAAAAGGTCAAATGCAGAACTTTTAAAGAAAAGATTAAACAACATAGCAATAATCATTCCAAACAACGCCATACGCATAAAAGAACCCATGGAGGTCAAATCTGCCTTGGTCATCATTCCGTAAATAGCCATAAATCCAAACATCCCCGCTGCCACAAAAAATGTCATGGCAATGGAAGACATGGTATAGGTTAGAAAAACAACCGACAATGTCATCCCCGTAAGGATGGCATAGCCCCCAAACATTATAAATGCCGTTGTATAGCTTATTTTTGATATGGCAAATGAAAGACCAATCACCAAAGCAAGCTGCGCAATAACCAATAACATGAAAATTAGACTATTTCCTAAAATAGCTTGTCTTAGCGGCTCAGAAGAATAGACATAATAAGCAGTCACTCCCGTAAGCGTTAAGGCAAAAGCCATCCATCCAAAAACACGAGTTAAAAAACTCTGAACACCTTCAAAAGACTGGGCATACAACCTATCATTCATATAAAAAACTCCTAAACAGGATTTAACCTGAAAATGCATAAATATCCTAATTGGTAGCTTAAATAAACGCCCAAAAAAGCGCAACGGTTATGGAGTGTATTAAAATCTTGCGCAAAGGCTATCAGTTAAAGTAGGGTAAAGGAGGTGAACAAATAGAGGGAAATGGAGGGGAATGGAGGGAAATGGAGGGGAAAAGGCGAGAAAGGTTCAAACAAATAAGGAATCCTTAAGGAGCACAATGAAACAGTTTTTTCACTACATTTTAGCCCTAGCGGCTTTTGCACTCTGTACCAATTTTGGCAATAACACGTCAACCGAAGGACGTGCAAAACCACGAATTAGTTTTTACGGGACTCTCACACCACCGGATGGAACAAAATATGCGGTTAAAAACATTCTTATAGGAGGTCTCTATGAACACATACCTTTCTTTGGAATACCCACCTCAGAAAATACAGCTCCATCAAGTGATACCACCTACTTAGACCTGGATGATATAACCACCCTAAAACCAGCCTATCCCGCCGTAAAAGACAGCATGCGAAAATATAAAGGACGCGATTATATAGAAGTTGTTGTAAACTTAAAAAAAACTACCGAAAAAGACAACGCTTCTGCAGAACGGCACTTTTTAATTGATGCCAGCAGAAAACTCTTCTGCGACCAAGTGACCGTTGCAGGAGACCTTGAAAAAGAGCTTGTATTCGAAGCAATACATGAAGTAACCATCTTAGGTTTTAGACAGGGAGAAAAAAGCTCTGGCAAAGGAGAGACCAAAGAAAAATCCGCAGCCAAAGAAGCTCTGTGCACAGAAACAAAGAAAGACTTGGAACAGTTAGAGGTAGAATCAAAGGGACTTTTCCCCGATTTAATCAAAAAAGTAAAAGAGTCAGTAAACTATATCTGTGGCTTTTAAAAAACCACAGATATTTTTGATATAATCCACCGACAGGATCTAATCCTAAGAAAGGACTTTAAATGGTCATTACTATTACAAAAGACAACTATGTTGCCGAAGTTGAACAAGCAACTAAGCCCCTAATCATAGATATCTCTGCCTCATGGTGTGGGCCTTGCCAACGAATGAAACCTGTATTTGAACAATTAGCACGCGACCTTGGACACCTCTACATATTTGCCGAAATCAACGTTGACGAATCTCATGCATTGGCAATGAAATTTGGCGTAACCTCAGTCCCTACCTTCGTTTTCATAAAAGATAATGAAATAAAGGGCAAAGAACGAGGCTACATGAGCATTGATGATCTAAAAGAAAAAATCCGCACCATCTTTAGCTAAGTGCTTACGCTTCTACATCTCGCACCTTAGCACTATTTTTGGCTAAAAAAGAGTTTAAGGGGATGCTCCGTCTGTACAAATGGAGCATCCCCTTAAACTCTTTAAAAATTATTACCTTTTAACCTTACGCAACGTAGAGAACCCAACCCGCATGGCATAAGCAGGCCTTTCCTCTTTTTCGTAAATCATTGGTGTGCCAATTACATTACTGCACCCCTCGCAAACAAGCGGTGCAGCGCTTGTTTTTTCAAAATTATCATACTGTCGTTGCTTCAAATTCTCTGGATGATGTATTCTATCAAGATAGCAGCGCAACAAAGGTCCTGGACCATCTTTCTGATAACACATAAGATAATGACCACAAATCCCACAAGAAATTATTAGCATAACCGGCGCACCGCGCCTTTTAGTATAGGTATCGTTTTTAAAAACAAAACATGCGATACCATCTACTTGAATGCGCTGACCCTTCATAACTCTCTTACTCACCAAGGGCTAAAATAAAGTGGTCATAAATAGTACAGGCAGTTTCTCGGTCACAACCAGATGCATTAATAATAGTAAAATCATACAATCCTTCATATTTACCGGCCGTAAAATTCTCCAATTCATCTATTCCTGCAACATACCGCTTTCCATCTTTATCACGTAAATCTTTCGAAAGCCTCTTTTGAAGCTCTTCGCTTCCTTCTGGTCTAACATAAACTCTATAAATATCTTTTCCATATACTTTTTCAATGATATCTATCTTTTCAACAGGCCAATCAAGAAGCGGAAATTTTTCTTGAGAAAAGGCCTGATCAATAGGACTTCGTGGCGTTGCATAATAAATTCCGTAGATATAGTTAATCGCCAACAAACCACCATTCTTATTAAGTTCAATCATTTCATCAAGCGAAACATGGCGCTTGTCACATTCACCTGGTCTTAAAGGCCGGGTTGTCAAAGGTGTTATATATTCAAAACGAGCATCAAGCTTTTTAAGATGCTGTATAAGAGTACTTTTACCACATCCCGAAGGCCCCATAAGCAATAAGAATTTACTTTTTGCCGCTGCTTCTGTAAAAGAAAGCGCCAATAAACATAAAATTGCCGTTTTCAAAAAATTCATCTACCTGTCCCTTACAAAATTCAATGTATTTTTCAGATCAATCACTGCCCGCAAGATCGCACTTCTCCATTCTTTATCCGATTGGTCATAAGGATAAAGAATGCCACGAGATGAATTCACAAAAACCCCTCTCTTTTTATCATTTAACAGATCTTTTAAAGCCCTAGGATCTCCACCCTGCTGCCCAACGCCTGCAAGCAAAATAGGAACATCTTGCGGAATCTGCTGGCGTATAAATTTGTAATCATACTTAAAAGTATTACTTGATAAAACAACTATGAGATTTTTATTACAATTCCAACGATTCAAAACCGTCGATAAAATTTCTTCCCAAAGCATTCTTCCATTAGCAAGTAAAAGTTCTTGGACAACTTTGGCATTTTGATTACTTGTCTGGACTAGGACGATTGCAGTTTTTTTAGCATCATTCAAAAATGGCGCTAGAACATCATCCCCCATGTAAGGGTTAATAACAACTCCATCCGCGCCAATATCATCAAACAAGAGATCCATATAGGCCTTCATAGTGTTGTCAACATCTCCAATTTTGCAATCAACCCAGACCGGAATACCTGGGTACCTTTCATGAATATAAGTAACTGTCTTTTTTAAAAGCCAATGCCCTCTATCACATTTGTCATAAAAAGCCTTCTGCAACTTAAAAGAACATGCATGCGGAGCTGTTATATCTATTACCTCAACAAGAAATTTATATATATTCTCTTCAGGAGAAAGCGTTTGATCAATTATTGACAAAGGAAGCTTAGAAATATCAGGATCCAACCCAACACACACCAAAGAGTCAGCTTTTACCATTTGTTCATCTAATGCATCAAAAATATTATTTCCGATAATGGGCAAACCAGCTGCCAAGCAGACTAATAAAAATAATCTTTTCATAGATACCCTGTTACTCTTTAAAATACAGTCCACTGTTTTTCTTTGCACATATATGATTCAAACAAGATGCCTTATCTGTTCCAGTCCTTTTTCTACGCACCTTAACTCCATATTTTTCCAAGGTGCCAACCTTCTCAATATTGTCAGTAAACAAAACGACTTCATTAATTCCCAAAAAATTAAGAATAAAAGCCGCCCCATCAAACGATCTTAAATCATATTTTTCAACACCATATAAAGCCTTAGCTGCAGCAACCGTATCCAAAGCAACCGTGCTATGAATTCTTCCTCGCCCACCACGTTTATAAATTTCTGTTTCGGCTTTCGGAGCGGTACCAAACCCTCTACCATCCTGTCCAGGAATATGAATAATAACTCCAGAAGAGTTCTCTTCCATTACTAATAACCTTAAAGCCTCGTGTAACTGGTCCAAACAATCACAGGCTTCATCTCCATAAATCTGTCCACTTACACAACCCGAATCAAGTCTTAAAAGAGGAGCTTCTGCGCCCTTACTCTGCAAGCGGTCAAATCCGGCTCGAGAAACAAGATAATACAACTTCCATTCATCATTTTTCTTGGGTCGGCGTTTATATTTTTTATCAAGTCAATGAAGAAAAGATCTATTGAAGACATCCTTCTGCTTCTTCCAGTTATTTCAATATTTGC
>CAYRPI010000046.1:0-9439 GCA_964426225.1 uncultured Candidatus Babeliaceae bacterium
CGAAGCATTCCACGCGCGTTTTAACGTAAAAGCATCAATATCCAATGGAGAAAAGACCCGCACCACCTGCCCCAATGCATGAACTCCAGCATCTGTTCTGGAAGCTCCTACAAGAATTGCGTCACACCCAAAAACGTTTTTATACGTATCTAGAAGCGTACCCGCAACCGTCACAGAATTCGGCTGTTCCTGCCAGCCATGATACCCGGTCCCGTCATACGACACAACCAAAGTATAAAATCTCACTATGAGTCTGCCTTCTTTCGCATTCCGGCCTTCAACTGCTTCTTACGCAAACGAATACTCAAAGGAGTAACCTCTATAAGCTCATCCGGCATAATCCATTCCATGCACGTTTCTAATGGCATAATCCGAGGAGGTTCTAACCGAACAAGCTCATCTGAACCAGAAGCACGCATATTGGAAAGTTTCTTTAATTTACAAGGATTAGCGATGATATCTTCATCACGGCTATTTTCTCCGATGATCAACCCCTCATAAACCTTATCTGCAGGTTTTATGAAAAGCGTTCCTCGTGCTTGTAGAGTATTTAAAGAATAGGCTGTTGCTGAACCGGGCTCCATAGCAACCAACGCACCTTTAGTACGCATGACAATATCACCCTTATAAGGCGTGTAGCCATGGAAACTAAACGTTGCGATACCAGTCCCACGCGTCTCAGTTAAAAACTGACCACGGAATCCTAATAGACCACGTGATGGCACTTCAAACTCTAAACGTACACGACCGTTGCTATAGTGCTGTACATGTTTCATTTCAGCCTTTTTGCGACCTAACAGATCCATTACAACGCCCTGATGCTCAGCCAAAACGTCCACAACTAAATATTCCACAGGCTCATTCTTCGTCCCATTAATCGTTTTATAGATCACTTCGGGAGCCGAAACCTGAAGTTCAAAGCCTTCACGACGCATATTTTCAATCAAAATACCAAGATGCAACTGACCACGACCAGATACCTTAAAGGTATCGGATGAATCTGTCTCTTCAACACGCAAAGCTAGATTAATTTTTAACTCTTTAAAAAGACGATCCCTAATTTGACGCGATGTCAACAAAGTACCTTCTTTTCCACTAAAAGGAGAATCGTTAACCGAAAAGTCCATAGAAAGCGTTGGTTCATCAATTGCAACATAAGAATGCGGCTTAGGATTCCCAACATTACATAACGTTGTACCAATCATTATCGGTTCTGTAAAACCAGTAACGCAGACAATGTCTCCAAACGAAGCCTGAGAAACTTCATTACGTTCAAGCCCTTTAAACGTCATAAGTTTAGTGACTTTCATAGGCTTGCTCACATAGTCATCTTTACAACAGATAAACTGTTCACCACGCCCAATAGATCCACTAAATACACGCCCGATGGCTACAATACCCAAGAAATCTGAGTAATCAAGATTAGTTACCAGAATCTGAAGACCTTCAACCTCTTCAACCGGCGCTGGAACAACTTCAATGATTTTTTCAAAAAGAAGTTTAGCATCTGAAGTCCTAACCTTAGGATCTGCAGTTACATACCCTTCTCTAGATGAACCATAAAGCACAGGGAATACCAGCTGATCTGCATTTTCTGCTAGATCAAGAAACAATTCACTGATTGCATGTTCCGTACGCTCAATATCGGCATCCGGACGATCAATCTTGTTAATCAACACAATAGGTTTTAAGTTGAGCTTAAGCGCTTTCATAAGCACAAAACGCGTCCCTGGTAACACCCCTTCTGCAGCATCAACCAACAAAAGAAAGCCTTCCACCATCTGTAAGGTTCGCTCTACTTCACCACCAAAATCAGAGTGACCAGGGGTATCAACGATATTAATATCGTAATTACCATAGGTTATACCCGTATTCTTGGCTAAAATAGTGATTCCTCGTTCGCGCTCAATGGCATTAGAATCCATAAGACGCTCAGTGCCACCAGTTTTAACCGTGCCTGACTGTTGCAACAAACAATCGACCAGGGTTGTTTTCCCATGGTCAACGTGTGCAATAATAGCTATATTGCGAATATTCAAGCGTTCTTTTTTTTCCATAAAATATTCTCGCCTCCCTTTTTTTTGAATGACAAACCCCAGCATCATGATTGTACTCATCATGGCTGAGGCTTGTCATTAGTTTTAAAAACTACTTACTTTAAATCTACGCTCGATACCGACATAATAATTTATGTTTTACGCAGCAGGAGCAACAGGGGATGATCCAAAATCTTGCAGTTCGTCTTCCTGTTCAGCGCCGGCTGACAAGCCTTGTGGCGCCTTATTCACGATCCCCGATTTCATCATCAACTCTCGCATGGCAAATTCGCGATCAATTGCGCGTATAGTTTCATCGCGACTTTTTCTAAGAACATGGTTATCCCAAAACTTAGAAATTACAGCAATTACTTCTCCAACACCCAAAAGACCTGCAGGAATACGCCGCACAAAGAATCCTACATCACGGTTTTTCCATGCTTCTTTTATGTCCGCACGTGATATGCCATTGCAAAAACCACCTAAGACACAAAGGACATAGAGCTTAAACAAATGCTCACGAACTTCCTTATTATTCTCAGAAAGCATCCGGTCGTATTCTTGAGTAATTTGCAAAGAAATTTCTTCCTTGCTGGCATTCTTAAAAATATCGTCCATACTCTCTGCAATAATAACACTCCCTGAAAAAATCAAGGTTAAAAGTGCACAGCGACGAACTATCACTGATATCATGGCAATCCCCCCATTCTAAATTAATGCCGTACCGCAAATGGCAACAACGCCATCATACGGGCTTTTTTTATTTCACAGGCCAATGCGCGCTGATAAAAAGCACTATTTCCCGAAATCCGTGCAGGTAAAATCTTCCCTCGTTCTGTCAAAAATGATCTCAAAAACATAACGTTCTTGTAATCAATTCCTGCAGCAAGTTCAGGATTTGAATCGAATCTGCAATGCTTTTGCGCACCAAAAGAATTACGCCGTGCTTTTTTACGTAAAAGCCGCGTGCTAACTTTTAATTTTGGTTTACGAGCCATATTTTCTAACCTCGTTATAAGTTTTGTTAACTATTCTGAATCTGCGGATGAACGACCAGAAACTTCCTCAATCATCTCTGAAGCCAACAACTCATCTGAAGTTACCCCAGAGTCATAAGGACGCATAGGAACTTCAGCATCACGCCGTGGCATTTCTTCAAGCGATTCTGGCCGCTTGTAAACAAGCGAATCCTTAGGGTTTAGCGCACTGATCACATGCCGCATAATAACTTCATGATGCTTAACTAAGCAGAATTTACGCAATTCTTCTAAGCTAAGCCCCACGCCAACTTCTGGCAATTCAAAACGAACAAGGAAATAAACCCCATAATCATTTTTACGCACCGTGTAAGCTAGCCGATATTTTCCCCAACGCTCAAACGAAATAACCTCGCCCTTTGCTTGAGAAATAATCGCATGAATTTGTGACTCAAGCGTAGACGCTTCATCTGCTGTTATTTCTGGAACAGTTAGAAACAAAATCTCATAACGTGCCAAAGCTGTCTCTGACATTAAAACCCCTTAAACTAAATGGAAGTGTTACCACTATACGCGACTACCTTTTAGCGCGTATTTAGTCTCAAAACTGTCTTAAGTATACCGTTTTTTTACGATTTTACTAACTTACTCTACAAAATTTTGGTTACGTTCAATAATACGTCCAATAATCCTGAAATGATCTTTTCCGCGCAACAATGCTATAGGTGCTTGTTTATAATTGACCGATTCTAGAACAACAAAGTCATCCGTGTAAGTCACCTTAACAACAGTCTTAACCGGCATATCATTCCCGTATTCAACGGCAGCGATATCACCTGAACGTGTCCATACTTCTGGCGAAATAATAAGAAGATCATTCTTTTCAAACGTTGGCGCGAATGCATTATTATTAAGTTTTAACGCAAACATGGACGCATCAGAACGATTTATAACCGGTACAAAAATATCCTTGCATCCGGTAGTCAATTGCATAATTTGATTATTATACGGTGATGGATGCGAAGGAATATCTCCAACAACAGGAATAACCTGAACCTTAACACCAACTTCGGTATTTTCGGGCATAGTAACATTGCTTTGAACATCATCCGTACGTTGACGACGCTGCGCAAAAAGATCCAAAGGACTTATTTCAAATGCAATTGCAAGACGCTCAAGCGAATCCTGATTCCAACGGCGTGTGCCATTTTTAATATGTGTTAAATAACTCTCAGACATTCCGGTTTTTTCGGCTAATATCTTAGTTGTCCAACCTTTTTCGCGAAGCAATTCTTTTACGCGAAGTGCTGTTGATGGTGATGCCATAATAAAGACTCCCTCTCTTAATTCATGTATATTAATAAGAACATAGTATAAAGCCTAATGGCTTAATTCTAATTGTACTCAATTTTACATTCTTGTCAAATGGAAACAGAGTGATTAATATGGCCACCCAAAAAATTACAGAATTTTTCGAAAAAAATGCGTTTGAGCAAGATGCGTGGCGCGCTAACAACATAATAGTTGGCATTGACGAAGCAGGACGAGGATGCCTAGCAGGACCTGTAGTGGCTGCAGCTGTAGCCTTACATCCCCATGCACAGCATCCCTTACTCAAAGATTCAAAATTATTATCGCCAGCTCAATTAGACGAAGCGTATGAATGGATTTGTGCTCATAGCTGGTTTTCATCTGCCGGGGCAAGTCATCAAATAATTGATTCTATTAATATTTATCGGGCGACTCAACATGCCATGCAACGGGCTCTTATCAATCTTCTTGTCTCACTCGCTAAAGATCCCGCATCCATTTTAATAGATGCCATGCCTTTGAAATGTTCAAGCACTATGGCACCTATTTTTTATTTCATCAAAGGCGAATCCAAATCATCTTCCATTGCCGCCGCCTCTATTGTGGCAAAAGTTACTCGTGATCGACTTATAAAACAGTTAAACCAAAGCTTTCCTATTTTCAATCTAGCTCTACACAAAGGATATGCAACCGCAGAACATCGCACCGCTTTAACCCAATACAACCCCAGCTTTATCCACAGAAAAACATTTGAATTATTTCAGGAGCCTTCGCATGACACACAAACCCTTCTTTGCTGAAGTTATTGAAGGCGCGCTCTCCTCCTTTAAAGTGCTCTGCTGGGAGTGGAATAATTGTGCACCTTTTGGAGCTATAGTCATTGCCGAAAAAGACTCACTTGCTCTATTTGGTATTGTATCTTCGATCACAACAGGATCATCCGATCCAACACGTCAACCTTTTGCGTACCAAAAAACCGAAAAAGAATTATTACGAGACCATCCTCATATCTTTGAATTCTTACAGACCACCTTTACCTGCAAAATAATTGGCTTTAAACAGGATTCAAAAAACTTCAAAGCACAACTGCCGCCACAACCTGCGGGAATTCATACCTTTGTGCGCTTAGCCACCGCAGAGGAACAAGCTCTTGTTTTTCAAACCGATACTTTTTTATATCTTCTCTGCTCTGAATTGCCACCCACCGTTGCAGATGAACTTATTTTGGCAGTAGTACGCCACAAAACAGAAATCACGCCCCTTAGCAATAATGAATTAACCGCACTCACTCAAAATTTCGCATCCCTGGTAGACAATGATTATCAACGACTAAAACTTTTTCTCAAACGGCTTCAACAGGATTAAGCCCTGTGAAACCCATTAATATAAGGAATATTCTCTATGTTTGGTTTTATAAAAAAGGCTTTAAAGCGCATTTATGACGCCATAAGTTCCCAACTTGCCTCACTCTTTGCATTGCACACAATAGATGAGCAGACTCTAGACAAACTTGAACGCATACTTATTGAAGCCGATGCAGGAGTTGAACTCACACGGCCGCTTATTGCATCCCTTAAAGATGAAATGGCTCATGGGAAAATTAAAACAGGCACAGATCTACGCAACTCTCTCCAGGAAAAACTTCTCGCGATACTTACAAAAAAACCCTATGAACATTCGAATGCACGTATTTTCATTTTGGTGGGCATTAATGGAAGCGGCAAAACCACCGCTGTCGGAAAACTTGCAAACGCCTTCACCCAAAAAGGCAAAAAAGTTCTTTTAGTAGCCGCCGACACCTTCCGTGCTGCAGCCCGTCCGCAATTAGAAGAATGGGCGAAAAGAACCGGTGCCGCTATACAATGTGGAACCGAAGGCCAAGATCCTGCATCAGTAGTTTTTCAAGCTTGTGAACGGTTTAAGAAAGAAGAGTTTGACGTATTAATTGTTGACACCGCAGGACGCTTGCAGACCAAAACTAATCTTATGAAAGAGTTAGAAAAGATAGGCAACATTCTCAAACGTCACCTGCCGGATGAATCTATCGCAACGCTTCTAACAGTAGACTCCATGCTGGGACAAAACTCACTGGATCAGGCAAAACTTTTTAATGAAAGCACCAAGCTCAGTGGAATTATTTTGACCAAACTGGATGGTACCGGATAGGGCGGGATTATCTTTGCCATAGCCTCTAGTCTAGGCGTTCCCGTAGCATTTATAACATTTGGTGAACAACTTGAGGCCATAAAACTATTTAACCCGGGCGATTATGTTCAAGATCTTCTCTCAGAATAATATTTTAGACCTGGTTAATGAAGTTGCAGAACAGCTGACCACCCAGACGCCCAAAAAACCGCTCACCCTGAGTGTTCCCGAAGGGAATGTATCGAAGGGGACGGTTGGAATAGCCCTTCAAAACGCCTGGGTTTTAATAAGCCACCTTACGGGAAAAACACGCTTAGAGCTCATTACTCACCCAGAAATAACTCTAACACCAGATCAGCGCGCAACGCTTAAAACCTGGATAACGCAGATAACCGTGGAGCATAAACCAATCCAATACCTTATCGGCTCCGTGCCTTTTCTAGATTTAACTATCACAGTCCGCCCTCCCATTCTTATTCCTAGACCCGAAACAGAAGAGTGGTGCGACCAGCTTATTCAACAGTTAAAAGCGGCCGCTAGATTAAATCCTGAAACAAACAACCCCTTAAATATTCTAGACCTCTGCACGGGTAGCGGATGCATAGCTCTTGCGCTGGCACGAGCATTCCCAACGGCTCATGTAATCGCTATAGACATTGAACCCAAAGCCTGCGCACTTGCCCAAGAAAACGCACGTATTAACGACATTGAAAATATTAAAATTATAGAATCAGATCTTTTTAGTGCACTTCCTGACAACAGAAAATTTGATCTCATCGTCTCAAATCCGCCCTACATTGCACCAGAGATCCTCGCCACACTCGACCCTGAGGTTAGGGAATGGGAAGCAGCCAAGGCATTAATTGCAGAAGACCACGGGCTTGCTTGTATCAAAACTATTATTGCACAGGCGCCCGCCTATTTTGCACCAAATTCAAATTTCAACGAATTGTGGATTGAGATAAGTCCTGAACAAGAAACGGCTGTGATGGCACATATGCAAGCGGCTGATTTTACAGCCGTTACCCCGCACTATGATCTTACGCACCGAGTACGAGTAATTAGTGGCAAGCTAATCCGCAGGCAAGACTAACGTCTTTTTGCCCAAGAACGATATCCCTAGCTTCAAAATTTTATCAAATCCCAGAGAACGCAATTCGGTTTCGTACTTCCGTTCTTCTATCTGTTTAAGAGCTTTTTTAGCCTCAGATTCGAGCGTTTCATTTTTGTCAGCATTAACCCTTTTAAACTCGATTATAATTCCCAACCTAGTCTTATCTTTTGGAATAAGCATAACGTCATACCGCCCATATCCACTTTCACGATTTGACTTAACCTCATAGGTCTCAGAGAGACTTGCAAGCATGCCTAGAACCAGTGCATGGTAAAATCGCTCAGGCTCATCACCACCTACATCAAAAGAACTAAGCGTTTCTAACACCAATTTCTCGAAAAAAACTTGGAAGCTTTCAATATCCCCCAAAACCAATCCTTCAAGCATAGCATTATATACACCCACAGTTACTGTCTTTGAAAACCACGCTTGGAATGAATTTTTATAAGATGTTCCAACTTCAACATTTGGTATCAAAAGCTCTGCATGCCGCTCATCTCCAACAGAACGATGATCTTTAAAAGTCAAATAACCACAGAACAGGAGGAAACTCCATAGTAGGCGCTCATCACCCTTGATGTCTGGCATAACAATATTTTCTTGAATGGCTTTAGTAACCGAGCCCCCCTTCATGATAACTTCCAACTCTTCCTTAGTCCGATTTGAACTTGTCCTAAGCAGTTCTTTAACTAGAGCATTATCACTGGTATTAACCCAATACGGCTTCATCACACCATTATTATCGACCAGATTAACAATGGACCACGGATTATAAATCTTTGAGCTTCCAGATTGATACCCGTCATACCACCTTCGAACATCATCAATACTATTTTCCAAGCCAAAATAGCGAAGCACCTGTAAAACCTCATTCTCCAAAAGCCCAAATTTATCAGAGAATCTCTCATCAACCAACGAACAGACTCGCAGGTTATTAATACCGCTAAAAATACTCTCTTTCGAGATTCTCAATATGCCGGTTAAAAAGCCCATACTAAGCGCATTATTACCCTTGAAGCCAGCCCCCAAAAAGCCCCGCATAAAAGAGATTACGTCATTGTAATAATTTTTTGTGTACCCTTCATGAATGGGAGCATCATATTCATCCATGAGAATCATAACTTGTTTTTTATATGCGCGCTCAAGGTATCGTGAAAGAGTTAGGAGTGAGTTTTCATATATAGATTGAGAGGCGGTCCCGGCGATAATTTTTTGAACGCGTTCTGTTTCTAATTCATTCAAAATGGGTTTTATAGCATCAAAGTGGCGGTCAAATTCAATCCCAATGACTTCACATATTTTTGCATAACAGGTAGGCCACGTTGCGGTTTTGGTGTCTTTAAGTGTCATCCAAATTACAGGGTACTGCCCCTGGTGGGCCATGCAGTCAGGATGCTCTTCTATTTTGAGACCATTAAAAAGGTGGCGATTACCCTGTTCTGTTTTTTCAAAAAAGTAGCGCACCATGGATAAGTTTAAAGTCTTTCCAAATCTCCGTGGACGGGGAATAAGGGTTGCTGCTGCTCGTGAATCCAAAATGTCTTTAATAAATAAGCTTTTATCTACAAAATAATAATTCTCTTCAATAAGCTTTTTAAAGTCATCTATCCCAATTGGCACGTACTTTTTCTTTAGCGCTTCCATTTCATCCCTTTCTGAAGGTACAAACCCCGTGGCCTCAAAGACTTTTTTTTAGTTTACCATACTTTAACCAGCGCCAACTTTTTCATTGTCGCCTTGCACGTAAAATAGGGAGATCTTTTGCAGTCTCCCTATGTTCAAAATTATAATCTACGTTTTTAAGCTAATCCGCAGGCAAGACTAACGTCTTTTTGCCCAAGAACGATATCCCTAGC
>CAYRPI010000047.1:0-9327 GCA_964426225.1 uncultured Candidatus Babeliaceae bacterium
AAATGCACTAGTTCTTCAGAGTTTATTGAGCATACGTTCTGGGAGCGAAGTATGTGGCCTGCTTCTTCAATGGCATCTAATAAATCTGGCAAAGAGATAGTATTATTGAAATCTTGATTGGGCAAGTCCTTTTTTAGGATTAAATTTTGAATTTTTATTAGAATTTTGAAAGTACGACTGAGTTCTTCGGAGGATAAATAATTTTTTGCTTGGGCAGGTGGAATTTTTTTTTGGTCTGTGTGTGGTTGTGATGTAAAGTTGTTAGTTTGAAGTGTGAAAAAAGTAGATAGTAAGGTAAGGCTAATGATAAGGTTAGAGAGACGCATAATTTTCCCTTCCAAAAGGATTTTGTTTTTCGGTAGGCTAAAGGTAGATCTTGTTTTACCTTGTTACTCTACCTCATAAGGAGTTTAGTTGTGAATAAAAGTATTGGAATAGGTTTATTGATAGTTTTAAGTTTAAGTTTTTCTATAGAGGGTGTCGTCGAGTTGAATCGACAGGCTGGTTATGTGATAATAAACGGTTCTATAAAGCCTTTTAATCAAATCCCAGTGCAGGATAATGAGAATAAAAAAGTGTGTGTGGATGACGCGTGTGCATTGCCTACGGTTGGAGATGAAGGCGTTTATGAATGTGATGATTTTTTTATGGTAGGGTTGCCACAAGATCAAGTTATTGTAAGATCTCCTTCGGAAAAGCATTCTCCTCTCCAACTCTTTATTATACAGTGGTTAGTCTGGGGTGCTGTAAAAGCAGAAAATTCTTACAGTGCAGTTTGTTCTTGGAAAGATAGATTTTTAGCATGGATTTTGAATGGAAAAGAGAGAAAATAGGGCGCATGAATTTGCCCTGTATTGCGCACATTTGCCTCAGAGATTAGAGGTTGGAACTGTTTTTCATATTAAAGATGAAGCGCTTGTACACCGTTTAAAAGATGTGCTTAGGCTTCAGGTTGGGGAGCTTGTAGTTTTTTTTGACAAAGAGAAGCATGTTCATGCCACTATTGAACGTTATGAAAAACGACAGGTGAGTATCCGTTTACAATCTTCTACCAAGAATCATTATCTAAGGCCAGAGATACAGTGGTTTGTCCCTTTTTTAGATCGTGATGCCTTTGAAGAGGTTTTGGTAGATTTGTGTGTTATGGGTGCTGCTTCAATAACTCCGATTAGCACAGAAAAATCGCGGAGAAAGATGGTGATTGATGCTGAGCGGGTTTTTCGGGTTATGGTGGCTGCAGCGGAACAATCTAAGCAATTTGTGTTGCCTCACTGGTGTGAGCCCCTTTCGCTTCAGAGCTTGGCAGAACGGATAAAGGCAGATAAAAAGATGGTTTTTCTGTGCCATCCCGAGGGAACTTCAGCTTTAAAAGTAGTAAATCAGTTAAAGGCTAATCCGGTTGAAAGTCTTTGTTGCATCGTGGGGCCTGAGGGTGATCTGGTGGATGAAGAACGGAAACTTTTATACGCCGCGGGTGTAACGAGCATTGCTTTAACGCCGACGGTGCTACGCTCTGAAAAGGCGGTGACCGTTTTGATGGGTTTGTTGCGGTCTTGTCTATAACTGGAGATTTAAGGTGGAAAATAAGAAGAGCATACCTATAGGGGTAAGTGATTTTAAAAAGTTGATTGAGGAGAACTATTATTTTGCAGATAAAAGTTTGTTGATTAAAGAACTTTTGGATTCAAAAGCGGCTGTCACTCTTATCCCTCGTCCTCGTAGATTTGGTAAGACGGTAAATATTTCTATGCTTAGATATTTTTTCGAGCAAAGTATTAAGGAAGAAAATTCGAATCGGCATCTCTTTAAAGATTTTGCTATTGAAAAACATTCAGAGTGCATGGCTCATCAGGGACAGTATCCTGTAATTTGGTTAACTTTAAAAGATATTAAGACTAGTTCTTGGGAACTCTGTTATCGAGGAATTCAGGAAGTTTTAAGCAGTGAATTTTTGCGGCATCGTTATCTTCTTGATAGTGATGTCTTAGATAAACTACAAAAAAGAAAATTTGAAGAAGTTTTGGATGGTAGTGCAGACGAGACGTTGTGCCGTAGAGCACTTTTAAACTTGTCTCAGTACCTTTTTAAATATCACCACAAGCGTGCGATTATATTAATCGATGAATATGATACACCTATTCATGCAGCTTTTGCAAATGATTACTATAACAAAGCCATAGAATTTTTCCGGGACTTTTTAGGTGCAGGGTTGAAGGATAACTCAAATCTTGAGTTTGCTTTTATGACCGGTATTTTGCGCGTAGCTAAAGAGAGTATTTTTAGTGGATTAAATAATTTAGAAGTGCGTACTATTATTCAAGAGGGTTATTCGGATAAATTCGGCTTTCTTGAAGAAGAAGTCGTTAAGATGCTGAATTATTTTAATCTTTCTAGCAATATGGATGAGGTGCGCAAGTGGTACGACGGTTATCAGAGTGGACCGCATAAGGTGTATAATCCCTGGTCTATTGTAAGTATGATTAAAAATAAGGGCATAATTGAGCCTTATTGGGTTAATACTAGTGACAATCTAATCATTCGTGATCTTGCTCGTGGAAATGCCGAACGAATCGATGAAGAGTTAAAGATTCTGATGAGTGGGGGAATGGTTACCAAGCAGATTAATGAGGGTATAATTTTCCAACATATTAGTTATGACATGGATGCATTTTGGAATTTTTTACTTTTTAACGGTTATCTGACATTCGAAAATTATCGTACCGGTGAGATGGGGAGTTTTGCTGAATTAAAAATTCCTAATGTAGAGGTTGCAATTCTCTATCGAACCATAGTTCTTGCCTGGTTTAAAGCAGAGGTTATAAAGCAGGATCATCAAAAGATGCTTGCGGCTTTGGCAGAGGGAAATGTTACGGAAATTAAACGAGTATTTGAGCTCTTTTCTGGTGAAGTTTTAAGTGTTTTTGATACGTCAAAGAAAGAACCTGAAAAATTTTATCATATTCTTACCTTGGGTATGTTTGCTGCACTTATGCAAACGCATGAGGTTCGTTCAAATCGAGAAAGTGGCGCTGGGCGGTATGATGTTATGATTATTCCTAAGGATCATTCACGGGTTGGATTTATTATTGAGTTTAAAAGAGCAGAGGGCAAGGAGACGCTTTTAATGGCGGCAAAAAAAGCGCTTAAGCAGATCGAAGATAAGCATTATAAGGTCGAATTACGTGCTCGAGGCGTACAAAAAATTATCAAACTTGGAATTGCGTTTAAAGGTAAGCAAAGTTTAGTCTTGGTTGGGGAATAAGAGTTTTGCCTGCCCTCCGTCGTAAGTCCGCCGAAGCTCAGTTAAACTTCAAAGTTATGATCAACGCAAGGCCTGCCCGCCATAGCTTGACTTGGACTTCGTAGTCATTCCCATATAGGCGACGGCTGGGCGAAGGCTGGAAGCCTCGGCGTAGGAGGGTGTTGATTGGTAGTTGATAGGTTTTCTATTGTTTTTATCTATTCTACAATTCTAGATTTCAGGATTAAATCCACTTTTTTTACACATTACGGCTTGTTTAAGATAGAGGGGTAGGAGTTTTTTCTGCCCCATTTTATCTTGTTTCCATAAAGTTAGTGCGGTTTCCCCCATTGCATTTATAGAAGGAAATTCGGGTAGGGGATCAGGAATGTACAGCGCGGGAAGTTTAGATTTTAGCTCGAGTAGTTCCTTGTTGAAAGTTATAACCCCAGCTCCTACAGCGTGGATGGTATAGGGGGCGTATGCCTCAAGTTTGCTGCAGAGGGCGGAGATAGGTAAACAGCCTGTTTCGATAAAAGTCTCTTTGAGGAGTATGTCGTGTTTGATTTTATTGTCGGATCTGTTTTCTCTGAGTGCATAGTAGCATTCATTACAAAAGGCATTGAAGAGAACGAGGGTATAATCCGCGTGTTGAGGGTTGCATTCACTTAAGAATGCGTCAAATCCATTGATTTCTATAAGTTTCGTATTCCCTGCAAAGGCGAGTCCGTTTGCGTAAGTAACTAGTACCCGAATGGTTGTAAAGGGGCCGGGGCCGGTATGAACGCCAATAAATGCAAGGTCGTGGAGAGTAAGCGAATGTTTTTTTAGAAGCGTGTTTAGGTGGACAAGAAGTGTCGCACTCATGACAGTGCTTTTTTCTGTGATGGAATCACGTTCTGTTCCAGCGCAAAAAAGGCTCAACGATATCATTGAATAGGAGCTATGGAACACTAAATAATGCGGCGAATTCATTTTTTTGGTTTTATCTTTTGTTGTTGGTTAAAAATACTGAACACATCATACTCGATGGTTCTTTCTTTCTTAGAAATGATATTACCACAATTGATGCATTTCCATGCCTCAAAATTAAAAAAATGATCAAAGAATGCTTGGATTATCATTAATCCTTCGCACTTTGGACACTTCATCCTATTGTCTCCTTTTCCCCGTGTAATCCACCCCATATATCCTGATACTACTTAGGGTAATTTACATATGTCAATAGATTATTTTAGTCTTCATTGTCACATGCCTGGGAATGCTGATAAAAGAGAAGATAGGTGTCTAAAATAACAGCAGCAGCTATTGAATGGCTCTGAAGCTTTGTGTCGGGGGAGCGTTTTTTTTGTGTTTCGAACTGTACATGACTGGCTTGTTTGCTGCTCAGGCGCTCATCCCATAGAAGAAAAGGAAGAGATGGGAATTCTTTCTCAAGAAGAGTTTTTTGTTCTTTTGCCCGTTCAGTCTGTTTGCTGTCCCGTCCTGCGAGTGTGATAGGATGTCCGACTACAATAGTGTCTATTTTTTCTTGTTTAAGTAGTTCTCTTAGGGTGGCAAATAGATCGGTAGTTTTGGTTGCTTTTATAGGGCGCGCTAATGTTTTTAGGGGATCCGAAATGGCTATTCCGGTCCAGACCTCGCCTAAATCTAACGCTAGTATTTTTCCCATAGGGTTCTTTCGTTTCAGGATTAAATTCTGCTGGTTTTACAGAAATAGTAAGTTATTGTACTATTGTAGCATGGATGAGAAGCATCGGCCTATTTACTGGAAAGACTGGGGAAAATTATGATTATAAATACGGTGACAGATTATTTGTGGGGTTGGCCATTGCCAGTCTTTATATGTGTAGCAGGCTTAGCGTTAACGTTAGCTTTTAGATTTGTTCAGATTCGTTACTTTTTTACATCGTGGCGCTACGTCCTTTCTCCCAAAGGTTCAGCACAGGGCAATGAAATTTCTCCTATCCAGGCATTTTTAAGCACTTTGAGTTCAACCTTGGGCAATGGAAGCCTTGTTGGCATGGCGGTGGCCATGTATGCAGGGGGCCCGGGTGGCGCCATATGGCTTTTAATTTTTGGTCTTTTTGCAATGCCTATTCGTTTTGCTGAAGTACTTGCAAGTGGCATTTTTACGGTAAAGACGGAACATGGTGTTCGCGGAGGGCCGATGGTTTATCTAGCCAAAGTTCCGGGCGGCTCTATTTTGACCTATTTGTATGCATTTACTTGTCTGCTATTTACCTTTGTTGGATCTGGTTTAATGCAATGTAAATCCATGACAAGTGGGCTTACAAAATTGACCGGAGTTGATGCACGTATTATTGCGGTAATAATGTTTGTTTTTGTGGTCTACATCCTCTTGGGTGGAGCCAAGCGCATAGTTAGGTTTTCTGAAGTAGTTGCACCGTTAAAAGTTCTTTTGTTTGTTTTGGCAACCGGTGCGGTTATTATTATGTTTTTACCTAACCTTTTGAGTGCATTAACCTTAATGGTTAATGGTGCATTCTCAACCCATGCTTTGGTGGGTGGATTGGCGGGACATATGATGCAGAACGCCATTCGATTTACAGTTCCGAACTTTTTTAATGCTACAGAAGCAGGACTTGGAACCGCGAGTGTACTTTTTGGAGCTACAGGGGGTAAAAATCCGGCTGAGAGTAGTATTATGTCAATGGCGCTTGTCTTTACAACCCAGATGATCTGTTTTTTTATGCTTCTTGCTTTTACTATGTCTGGTACATGGAATTCGGGCTTGCAAGAAACTCCTCTCGTGATGGCAACTTATGCGACAGTTTTTGGATCGTTAGGTGAAATAATTGCCAACGTGCTTTCAATTCTTTTTGGCATTGGGGTTCTTGTTGGATATGCGTTTGTAGGACGTGAATGTTGGCTTTTTTTAACGCGCGGTCGTTGGGAATGGCTCTTTATGCTTATTTATAGTGTGATGGCACCCTTAGGGTCTTTGAGTGACGTTGGCTTTGTCTGGTCTATGGTTCGTACCGCCAATGCAGCGCTTCTTCTTTTGAATCTGTACGGGTTGTTGTACCTAATTCCTGCAATGAGAAGATGGTGGAACGATGCCCAAAAAAAACTTGCTTAGTTCTTTTCCCGTTGCATGTCATACCGATTTTGTGCAACCAGGTGGTACCTTTGTAGTTATAAAAGGTATGCAGCAGGATGGGATTAATTTTATTCCGCAGGCCCTCGAAAAGGGGGCCCGCACTATTGTGGTGGGTAAAGATGTTTTTTTAACTCCTGAGTTAGACCTACTCATAGTAGAGCGTGGAGCTGCAGTAGTTCGCGTTGATGAGCCGCGGCGAGCTCTGGCGGAGCTAAGTGCTAAGGCCTGTGGCAACCCTGCGTCAAAGCTCAAATTTATAGCAATTACGGGTACTAAGGGTAAATCAACGACGACCTTTTTAGTTGAACATCTTCTTAGGACTGCGGGGTATAAAACGGCTCTGTTGAGCACGGTTAAGAATAGAATTTGTGGCGTTGATTATGCAACCAAGTTAACCACTCAGCAGCCGGACTATCTGAATGCATTTTTTAGTGAATGTGTGGAAGAGGGTGTTGAATGGGTGGCTATGGAGGTTGCTGCGCAGGCTTTTTCACTTTTTCGTGTTTATGGACTTAGGTTTGACGTGGGTCTTTTTACGAATTTTAGTCGAGAGCATGGTGAGTTTTATAAAACGCAAGAGGATTATTTTGCGGCTAAAAAAGAGCTTTTGCAGCAGTTAGCGCCTCAGGCCACCTTGATATTAAATCGGGATGACAAATCGGTTGCTGCGCTGGGAGCTGAACATGATTCGATTCTTTATTTTGATAGTACGCACTCCTATGCCTGTCCTCAGTTAGTTGGAAAATTTAATGCCTATAACATTGCAGCTGCAGCATCTGTGCTTCGTGCACTTGGAGTTGCGGAGGATTTAATCCAAAAGGGATTTTTGAGTTTCCCGGGAGTTCCGGGGCGGCTGGATAGATATGTATTGCCCAATGGTGCGGTTGCGTTTATTGATTATGCCCATAATCCAGCATCGTATACGGCGGTATTGACTGAATTGAGGTCGATGACGGATAATTTAATTGTGATGTTTGGAGCGGGTGGTGACCGTGATCCCGTACGTAGACCTTTAATGGGTGGAATAGCGGCTACATATGCGGATGCGGTTATCTTAACGTCAGATAATCCTCGATCAGAGGATCCGGTTGATATTACCAACCAAATTTTGGCAGGAATAAAGCTTGCAGATTCTCATAAGGTTATAGTTGAATTAGATCGTGAAAAAGCGATTCATACTGCCTATGCACAGTCAAAAAAAGGTTCTATTATTGCTCTATTGGGTAAAGGACCAGATGAATACCAGATTATTAAGGGTGTTACAACGCCTTTTAGTGAGCGTGCAATTTTATTGTCGTTGCACTAAACTTATCCCTGCCATAATACTTGAGTTTTTTTAAATAAAAATTTTGATGTTTTTGCGATCTTTAAAACTCTTCTCATGTGGCGCATAGCCTTCTTGATTTAATTTTCTATTATGATAAACTTATATTAAGTCTTTTAGAGACTTTCTTAAATAATTAATAATAATTATAAAAATAGGTATTAAATCATGTTGAAAAAATCATTTTATATAGGTACTTTAATGCTGTCGGTTGCTTCTGCGTTCGCATCTAATAACCAGCCGCAAATTAATGAAGTACAAAATTCTGAAATTACTCCAGTTAGCGTTCAGATAAATTCTGGTCTAGGATTAAGTCTTGTTCAAGATTTGCTTAAAAAACTTAGTGATAATGATGCTGGAATTATAAAACTCTCCATGGAAGAGATTGACAAAGCGCTTGAAGAGATTATTAAGCAAAAGGCCAATCTTAATGAGCAAGACCCTGTAGATGGCTATACGTTGCTTGAATGGGCAGTAGGTGCTGGCAATCTTAAACAGGCTGAGCTTCTCCTTAAAAACGGTGCACTTATTCTCCCAAATTTTGAAGGGTTTACGCCTTTGCATCTTGCCGCACATAATGGTGATCTTGAGATGGTTAAGCTTTTGGTTAGTTTTTGCAAAGATCCCAAGGCTGCAGTAAATGCACAGGCACTGCTTGCACCTGCAGAGCAGACGGCGAATTATATCGGCTGCAAATGGACCCCATTGCACGAAGCAGCTCAATGTTGTTCTTGCTGCAAGAGAAAAGGGGATCATCTTGGAGTTATTAAGTTTCTTATTGAGAAAGGTGCTAACACAGGGGTTTTAGATGCTGAGGGTAATCAGCCGTTTATGAGAGTGGGAAGTCTTCCTATTCTGACTTTTTTTATTGAAGAAAAGCATTGTCCGATAAGAACGGTTAATACTGCAAATCAAACATTGTTGCATATGGCTTCTATGTATGGTACTTCCGATATGGTTAAATACCTTCTTGCTAATGGATTAAGTTCTGTTGCGCGTGATATGTATGGACAAACTCCATTAATGATAGTTAATTCACGAAATCGAGGCGCCAAGCAGATGGTAACGTTGTTGCTTAAAGATGGTGCCTCTATTAATGAATGTGATAATGTGGGGCAGACACTTTTTAGGCATGCTGTACTTTCGGCTGAGTGGGTTAAAAGACCTAGTAATTTTGCAAAGAGGCTTGCTTTTCTTGATTTTCTTCTTAATAACGGGGCTGATATTAAGGCCTCTGTTAATATACCTATCACGCCATTAAATCTTCTTGCATGTAATAAATTGCATAGTGTAGAGCTTATTGATTACCTTATAAAAAATGGTGCAGATGTTAATAACCCTGGGCTGATTAATCGTACGGTTTTGCATGGTGCAATAGAACATAATCGTCCACAGTTGGCCATACATCTTATTGAATTGGGAGCCGATTGGAGTATTGTTAACATAGCAGGGAAGAATGCGCTAACCTTAGTTCAAGAGCATTGTCCTGTAGCTCTTGAATCTTTTGTTCAGGCTATTGTTTCTAAATTTGCGGGCGTTACCTGTAAACTTCCGTTCGAACAACCTGTGGCCCCAGAAGTTTTAACTGCTTTTGTACGCATTTTAAAGCATGGCCCTAATGCTTTTCCAAGAGTTGCA
>CAYRPI010000048.1:0-1349 GCA_964426225.1 uncultured Candidatus Babeliaceae bacterium
GCTCGACGCTTTTGTTTTGGATAGCAGTTTGTGTGGCTTTAGGATTTTTAGGTTATCGGTTTATACAACAATTTAAGGGGCAATCTCATCCTAAATTGCCTTCGGTTGTATCGTTAGAAGCTTTGGCAGGAAAGTTGCAAATTGTTCCGATAGCGATTCTTGGTTCAGGGCCTGCTGGGTTATCGGCAGCGCTTTATGGGGCCCGAGGGGGAATGCACACCGTTGTGTTTGATGGTAGAAATCCGGGTGGACAGTTGATGGGAACTTCGTGGGTTGAAAATTGGCCGGGTATGCCCAAAAAGATGGGGCCTGATCTTATAAAATCATCTCGTGAACAGTCGCAAGAGTTTGGGGCTCTATTTGCCCATGATACAATTGAAAAAGTTGATTTTTCTCAGTGGCCTTATGTTTTAGAAACGGCTGCAGGACTTAAAATACAGGCGCTTACCGTTATTGTAACAACGGGGGCAACTCCGCGTAGGCTGGGTATTGAGGGTGAAGATCAGTATTGGGGCAAGGGCGTTTCGACGTGCGCCACGTGTGATGCTGCATTCTGTAAAAATGCAGATGTAGCTATTATAGGGGGTGGAGATGCTGCAATTGAAGATGCCCTACAGTTAGCCGCTTATGCTCGAAGCATAACGCTTATAGTGCGTGGAGAATCTATGCGTGCATCGTCTTCTATGCAAGAGCGGTTAAGTGCGTATAAAAATGTTACAGTGGTCTATCGGACTAAGCCCGTTGCTATAAAGGGCGATGGTAACCATGTTGTTGGCGTTGATGTGGTAACGGATGGAAAATCACGGTATATTCCGATTTCTTATCTCTTCTTGGCCATTGGACATACTCCAAATAGTGAGTTGTTTAAGACTATTTTGCCCATGGATGATGCGGGTCATTTAAAAGTTATTGATCATACACAAAAAACTGCTGTTAAAGGCGTTTTTGCTGCGGGAGATGTGGCAGACCCTCGTTATAAGCAGGCAGGTGTAGCTGCGGGTGACGGAGTCCGTGCGGCTTTGGATGCGCTTGAGTTTTTGAGAGACATAGGTTTTAATGCGTTTGAAGTAAAGAAATATGAAGCACAGTTTTTTACCCCTGAGGGTGGCATTAATCGTCAAGCGCTTTTAGAACTTAAAACTGCCCAAGATTTAGATCAGGCTGTGGCGTCTTATAAGGCGATAGTGTTGGATTTTTATACGGAATATTGTCCTTCCTGTTCCCAGCTTCTGCCGGTGCTTGAGTTGGCTGCCGCTCAGTATGGGGATGTTAAGTTTTATAAAGTAGATGTGGCACAAGCGCCGTCGATAGTAACACGGTTGGGAATTGAATCGGTTCCTACGGTCGTT
>CAYRPI010000048.1:1359-7491 GCA_964426225.1 uncultured Candidatus Babeliaceae bacterium
TCCCTTTATGCCTTATAAATTAATAAAGATATATATTGGCCTGATTGATAAAAACATTAGTGTCGTAGAGAAAAAAGCCTCAAGCCACGATTATCCTTATTTTGAAGAGTTTAATGAGTTTTTGACGGCGGCGTTAACGTAATAGTAGTGATTGATTTTTAAAGGATCGGCAGGTAAAGTTCTATCTGCCGATCCTACTTTTTATTGTTAGCTTTTGGGATTTAATGGGGGTTTATTATTTCGTTTGTATGAATTTTTTTGTACGACGATTTTGGGTTTTATTCCAATTTTTTGCAAAGATGTTTTTGGATTTGTTGTTTTTAATTTCGTAAAAAGAGACTATTTTTTTTCGTAGTGGATGGAGGGTGAAAGGAGTCTTTTTATAAACGGGACTGGTTTTTTTAATGGAAATAGTTTGAGGTTTTTGAGAGCCCCATTTTTTAAAGATCCGTGGAGTCCATTTGTCGGGATTTTTTATGGAGCATAGGGTTGCTTCATAGACTATTTTCCAGTTTTCAACCTCATAGATTTTCATTTTATGTGTGTAGTCAGAGTAGGTTGCTAATAGATTTCCAAAACGATTCCATGCGCATGATCCTAATTGGATGCTTTTATGATCAAGCTCTTTTTCAACCTGTTTTTTTATAAGATTTACAATCGTGGTGTGGCCATATTGGGTTGTCCAGGCGATCCGCTTTCCGTTCGGGGAAAAGCGGATGGTGTTAATGCTGTCATCATCTCTATCAATCAACCATTGGCCTATTTTAGGATTTAATTCTGTAGGATGGTCTAGAGTTAAATTTTGTTTTGTTGGGGTGGCTAGGGCTGCCACTTCCAATAGGGTTAGGTATGTTATTGTATCCTTGTGATTACTTTGGATTGCGATAGTTTTTTCATTGGGGGCCCAGATAACTTTTTCAATGGTGCCGGGTATTTTTATGGGAGCGCAAAGAAATGTGCCTGTTTTTTTGTTCCAGATTTCGATAGAGTCTTCGTTGTGGAGAGATAGAAAGGAGTTTTTTGGCGACCAGAGCATATGGGTAGGGCTATGTGAACATTTTATAGATTGTGTCGGAAGAGAGTTAAGGGTTTCATTGAAAACCAATATTTTACCATCATCCCAATGATTGTTCCAAGCAACGGCTAGTATAGATTCAGTTTCAGGAGAGAGGTTGCTTTTGACTATCAGGGTGGGAATTTGGTCGAGTTCTAAAATCTCTTTTAGGGTAATCTTGGTTGGGGGAGCTTCGCCTTTTTTCTGGATGCTTTTTGTTATTTCTTCTTGAAAGTCAAAGTGTTGGAGATCATTTTTTAAAAGGGAGTTGCCGATATAATTCCCTAAATTTTTGTGATCGGCAAGAAGGTCTTGTGAAATTTTTCCTTCTTCTATGAGTTTTTTTGAGAAAAAATAGGAGGTTAGGAGTTGCTTTTGCGTGAGGTTTGCAAATTGATGGTGCGTTAAGTTGCATCTGTCTAAAAACCACTCTAACCGTTTGGAGGGTGAGATGGGCTCTGTTTTTTGAGAGGAGTATGCGGGACTTGATGGTGTGAATTCTCTAGGGGTATGGGATGAGGGAATATTTAAGTTTTCTTTGGTAGTTGTATCAATAGAAGAGAGGTTTTTAAACCGTGCAAGATTTTTCATCGGATATAGAGGCGTCGTGAGAAGTGCGCATACGAGGCTTATTTTTGTAGTAAGGTAAATGGAGTTTTTCATAAGGGTTCCTTTTTCAGGGTTTAATCCTGCTTAATGGAAAAATTTGTGGTTTGCACACAAAACTTTTAATACGAGCCCTAGTCTACCTCAGGAACTTAAGGCGTCAATATTAATACACAGTTTTTTGTTGGAATTAAACTTAGGTATTAAGTCTTATGGTTTAAAAGAGCGGTTTTCTGCGGGTAGTTTTGCTTATATAAAATAGATTTTATAAAATTGTTTCATTTTGAAATTAATATTTTATATACTAAAGGGGTGAGAAGTAATAGACGCAAAGTAGAGAGTTGGTCGATAGGGGGTGTCCTATGGGGTGTCTATCAGTTATCAGGATTAAATCCTGTATACGTGCGGGAGCCTTGGGGTGCAGCGTGTTATGGTTTTGCGGGGCTACACAGTCCCCGGAGGTTCGTAGGCAGGGATATGAGAAGGCTTTGAAAAATCCTAATATTCAAGCTTTTCTGGATGTTATTGCTAAGTCCGAAGGGACCGAGTGGTGGATGAGTGTTTTGTGGGGTGGCGTTAGAAGTTATTTAGTTCAGTATCCGCATCTGCAGTTTACAGGTTTTCAAGAACATCCGCATCGAATGGTCTGTTCTAATATTTTAGGCAAAGAGGTCTGTTCTACGGCAGCAGGACGGTATCAATTTTTGGCGTCTACGTGGGATCGGGTTAAAAAAAGTTTACAGTTGAGAGATTTTAGTCCTCGAAATCAAGATCTTGCGGCTGTCTTTTTGATCGACGAAAAGAATGCATTGGGAGATATTAAGCGGGGACAATTTGAAAGTGCGGTGTATAAACTTAATCGAGTATGGCCATCATTTCCAGGGTCGCCGTATATGCAGCCATTTAAAAAAATGTCGTCATTAAAGAAAATTTTTGAGGAGCGAAAATTATTTTACTCCCAGGGAGGGCGTCGATGAGGTGGATGCGGTTTATAACCGTTTTATTAGCGTTTTTTGTAGTAATGTCTATGCATGCAGCGGGAAAGAAAACAGAGCGTGAGACTCAATTTAAGTATGCAGGTGCATATGTTGAAGAAGTTACATTGAAGGCTGAGTGTGGAGTTAGCGGTAAAGGTAGTTGTGTGCGTACGGGGATTTTATGGCGAAATCCAGACCCTAAAACTCCTGCTACGGTTATAATTGCGCATGGATTTGCATGTAATAAAAATGATATCCGTTTTATGCGGTATATTTTTGAGGCTTATCATGTGTTGGTTTTTGATTTTAGAGCACATGGCGATAGTACTGATCGGCAATGTTGTACATTTGGCTATGATGAGGCGAATGATGTGAAAGCTGCAGTTGATTTTGTTCGTTCTGATGCCCAGCTTAAAAAACTTCCTCTAATCTCCTATGCGTTTTCTATGGGTGCGGTGGCCTCTATTGAGGCACAGGCACGGTTTGGAAAACTTTTTGATTGCGCTATTTGGGATTGCCCGTTCGATTCTACAGAAGAGCTTTTAGTCCGCATGATGGGGAACCTTAAGATCACTATGTTTGGGCATGTTTTTGCAGTGCCGGGGCGATCATTTTTGATGAAATATGCCTATAATCCTTATGTGCAATCGCTTTTGAAGATGGCCTTAAAGACGGTAGCTAACATTGATGCATCTCAAGTGCCTACGCGTATTGTACCTATTGATACCGTTGCAGCAGCACAAAAAATTGAAATTCCAGCGTTCTTTATTACGTGTCGTAATGATGCCAAGGCTCCACCGTATGCGGTACGAAAGATTTATGATGCGGCTATGGGGTATAAACGTTTTTGGATTACGGATGGGCGGCATCATTTTGATTCTTATTTCTTTAATCCTGAGAAATATGTTTATAAAGTACGGCATTTTGTTGAAAAGTTTTTATCGGGAACTTATAAAAAAGGTGAGCAGCAGAGAATATATCAAGATATGGAGGAGCCAAAGCAAAGTACGGGGAGCCGTGTAGCGGTGGCCGCTTAAAAAGGGGGGTATTATGAAAATAATTATAATAGGGATTACGCTGTTGATGGGTACAGCGCTTGAGCTGAATGCACGTATTGAGATGGTTCATGTCCGGGATGATTTTGACAAAATAATAGCGGATAATGATTTAGTGGTATCTTTTATCTATTCGTTGCCGAATTTTTCACGTAAAGAGGTAGAACTTCCGGATGGGACAAAAGGTCAAACGCCTGAGATGACCGAGGCGTTACGTAAAATTAATATTATAGGAGGGATAAGTGAAGATCCTGCCTATGACAATGTTGTGTTTATGGCATCCAATCTCGACCGTGGTGATATGAAGAACCTGCGGCAGGATTATAATTTAATTGGCGATATGATAATGGTTATTCGCAAAGGGCATGTCCTTGCAAAAAGGACTGTGACCGATGCGCTTATGCCTGCAGATGTTAAACATTTCCTATTGCAGTCAAATTTGGGTGATTTTGCAGAGGCGGCATTGCGTGCTCAGGACAAAAAAGAGGAAGAGAGGCGCGAGCGTCGGAGTAAGAGAAGGCCTTGTTCTACCTGTGTTAGCTTTGGATTAGGATTTGGATATGGGTATCCGGGCTGGCCTTATGGGTGGTATGGGCCATCGTATTATAATAGTGGTCCATGGCCACGGGTCTGGTGGTGATCCCTTTTAATAAATAAGGCTCTACTTTAGCGTTATTGCTAGTCAGGGTCGCAGAGAGCTTGAAGAAGAACTCTGCGACCCTGATATTTTGCAGTCTAAATAACGAGCGTCTGGTACGTTATTTTATTGTAACGGTGGCTTCATTATCACCATCACTCCAGTCGTATTTAGGATCTTTAAAGTGGATGATCATGTCGCAATAGTTTTTTTGGATTTTTTGTTTAGAGTTTTTCAGGGCTTTGAGGAGATTTTTAAAGAACACGCGGAGCTCTTTATGGTCTGTAAGAACTTTTAGCACGGCAGATTTATGGCAATCAAATAATTCTAGAGCAAGATGGTATTGTTTTTCTGAAAGCTCACGGTTTGGCGTGGATGTGGAGACGAGTGGTTTTATGCGACCTAAAAAGAAATAACTGAAGATCTTCTCGACAAGCGCAATCAGCTCTTCGGGATTTTCCACGGTGGGCGCGTTTTTTACATTTTTTACTTTTGGGGCAGGGATCACAAGTGGCAGGATGCCCTGTTGCAGTTGTTCTGCTAGAGTTGCAATGATCACTTCTGCGTATATTCTGGTCTTTAGCTGCGCTTGAGTTTCAAATTTCCCCTGCTTGAGAGGTGCAAGGGCTTGGCATAGTTTGTTTAATTTTTCTGGAGGCCATTTTTTCAGGTCATCAAGGACGGTATGGCCATAAGTATTTTTGGTAATAGTGCCTGCTCCATGTTCAATGAGAAGCTTTGCTATTTCCAAATAGCCATTGGCACAGGTCCAGGACAGAGGGGTCCTTGCAGTAACATCTATCATGTCAATGTTGACGCTATTTCTAATGATGAATTTGGCGGTTTTTACGCTATTTCTGATGCAAGCCCAGTGCAGGGGAGTCCATTCAGCTACATCTGTGGTATTGATGTTAGCACCTTTTAAGACGAGGAGCTTTGCTACATTTTTACTATTATGAGCACAAGCGAAGTGAAGCGGGGTCATTCCCGTATTGGGACTCGCTAGCATTTGAACATCTATAGAGGCGCCTTGATTAATCACATTCTCTGCTGCATCTTTGTTATCATTGCTCGCTGCTTCAAAAAGTTGGTTATTCAACCATTCTTGCTTTTCTTTCGTTAACTTCGTTTTCAAATTCTTTACAGGAAGTATGCCGAGACTGAAGACGCCGTTGTTGTCTTGATTGATCTTCTTGTTCTTTTCATTAAATTCTTTGTTATTATCCATAGCTTGCATTTGCATTCCACTCATGAGACAGCAAACCGTGAGGCCAAAAACAATAGTTAATTTATATGACATGATTAATTATCCTTCGTTTAATAGGTTTAATAATAGGTTTAATTTATTATTGACCGCGGAGGATTTTTGCGATATCTGTAAAGCCATGGCTGATCGCATCGTCAAGTGGGGTATGTCCCAATAAATCTTTGGCATTGGCATTGGCGCCTTTTTCAATCAACTCTGACACCTTGTTTGCCTTGTTTTTGATTACAGCTTTAAATAGCTTTTTATTCAATGTTGTTTGGCGGTTTTCTTTGCATAATTTGTCTAAGTCCTGCACATCGAAAGGGTTTTTATTAAGCAGGTTCTTCTGCCCCGTTTTCAAATCTTCTAGGAGGATTTTTGCGATATCTGTATAGCCATGGCTTTGGGCATCGTCAAGTGGGGTACGTTCCAATAAATCTTTGGCATTGGCATTGGCGCCTTTTTTAATCAACGTTGACACCTTAACTGCATCGTTTGTGATTACGGCTTTAAATAATTTTCTGTCCAATTTTTTTTGGAGGCGTTGTCTGTGCAAT
>CAYRPI010000048.1:7501-8871 GCA_964426225.1 uncultured Candidatus Babeliaceae bacterium
CTCTTTATTAGATTCTTTCTCAGTGTTCTTTGGTTTGTCTTCACTGAAATCTTTTTCGTTGATCTCGTGGTGATTTTTCATAGCTTGCATTTGCATTCCACTCATGAGACAGCAGACTGTGAGGCCAAAAATAATAGTTAGTTTATGTGACATGATTAATTATCCTTCGTTTAATAGGTATTATTTGGTCCGATTTTTTTATTTGTAGGATTGGAGATGTTGGACTAAATTCCCCATACCTATAGTTATTTCTGGTTAGTTAATCCCTTGGACCTTGGCGGTTAATTGATTTGAAGAGCCATTTGCCCTGTTGTCGTCATCGCTCCAGTCGTATTTAGGATCTTTAAAGTAAATTTTTAGGTCGAATGGCTTCTTCTTGCCTGTTTTTATATTAGCGTTTTTCATGGCCATGAGGAGTTTGTCAAAGAAGAAGTTAAGTTCGCCTTTTTTTAGAAGAATTTGAAGTATTTGGGACTCTTGGGGATCTAGCAAAGTCAAAGCCGTAGTACGTTCTTCTTCAGTGAGCCCCAGTTGATATTGCAACAACTTGTCGGAGGCAAATATTTTATGATATGTGAAAAGGAGAGCCACAAAAAATTTCGAAGTGAGTGATACAAGAATTTGGGCCATTTCCTCTTCGTTTTCATTTTGCACCGGCAGAAGAGCCTTTATTTTCGCTGGATGAAGGTCCATTACAGACCGTTTTAGAGCTTGTGCACATGCAGTAATGACTTGCTCCAAAAGTTTCGTAATGGAGCTGGTTTTTTTTAAGGGGAGTAGCATTTGAAGAAAGGAGGCTTTGTTTTTTATGGTCTGCAGGTTGTTCCAAGGAGTACTCTGGTAACGGTCGGCTGAGAACAGGAATGCGTTATGTTCGATGAGTAACTTGGCGCATTTTAAAAAAGAACTCTGGCAAGCGTTGTGGAGCGGGGTCCTCTTAAAAAAGCGCTCCTTGAAGTTGGGTTGAGCCCCTTTTTCGAGGAGGAGCTTTACCATGTTTGAATTTTCTGCCCCTGAGAAATGACAAATTAGGAACAGTGGGGTAAATTCATCTGTTGGGGCATCGATGTCGGCACCTTTCTCAAGTAATTCCCTAACTGCAATCATATCTCCGTTATGTGCGGCAACATGGAGTTTTTTTTCTAACTCTTTTTGCTCTTCTTTCGTTAACTTCGTTTTCAAATCCTTTACAGGAAGTATGCCAAGACTGAAGACCTCGTTATTGCCTTGATTGACCTTCTTGTTATCTTTATTACATTCCTTGTTATTCTTCATAGCTTGCACTTGTACTTCACTCGCGAGCCCGCAGAGTGTGAAGCTGAAAATAAGAGTTAATTTATATGACATGATTAATTATCCTTCTAATATGT
>CAYRPI010000049.1:0-8845 GCA_964426225.1 uncultured Candidatus Babeliaceae bacterium
CCTTTTTTCTTTAAACATATTTTAAGCTCCATTCATCATTTTTCTTCATGATCTTAGTCACAAAAAAATCATATGCAATCCCGCCAACATCCGTCCGCACTAAGCCCGGTTCATACATAACTAAATTATCATCAGAAAATTGTTCAATCCAAGGCTCTTCATTCTGATAAAAATCACGATAAGATGACTGTGTATAAAAGTGCTCATGAAGAAACCCAACGATATGAAGTTTATCTATTTCTTTTTTGCATCCATGAGAAGCATAAATAAAAATATCTGGGTAATAAATATTCGCTACATCTGCCAAGCGAACAACAATATACTTGCCCTTCTTATAATCTCCATTCAAAAGCAATGAAAAAACAGAATAATCAGAGGATAATTGATTCTTAAATTTTACATTAACATCAGAAACTTCAACAAAGAGAATCTCGGCGTCTTGGGCATCATGCAGATCACAATTAACAAAAGCAACCTCATACACCGCTCTTGTTTTATAGTTTTCATCTTCAAACACCATAGGCATAATCCAACGCACACCAGGCCCATTTCTATCTACAGGCCCCCCATAAAAAACCTTAAAGGTGTCATATTTGAAAAACAAAAGCTTTTCAATAATGGATGAATAAGTGTGTGGAAGAATGCTCTGATTTCCCGCCAAAATTTCCTGATCAAAAAAAATAACAAAAAATAACAACGGGCTTACCCGTAATACATTTCTTCTAAAAAGCTTCATGGTTCAAATATTCCTACGCACAAATTCACTAAAAATAAAATTTGCCAAATAACATTTTATAGGCTGGCCGCTGCTCCATTTTATAAATCATCGGAATCCCAATAACTTTTTTGCACGTTGGACAGTGCAACTTAGGACTCGTAGAAATACTAAATTTTTTATATTGCAACATCTTTAATGCATACGGCCTATGTATTCGATCAAGATAACATCGCAAAAGACGCCCAGGACCATCTTTTTGATAATCCATTACAAATGCCTTACATTGTGCGCAGTGTATGGCAAGCATCTTAGGATCACCTCTCCGCTCGGTATAACTATTGAAAATAAAAACACTCTTTTCAGATGTTTCTATTTTTTGAGGCACAATCTCAGGTGTTACGGCCTGAGATTGCTTTACAGCCACCTTTTCAAGCTTATTCTTATCATCTTTCTCAATTTTTTTATCATGTTCGTGAATTAACGATTTGGCTGTTGAACTGGAATGATAATTTAAATGCCTATGTGAGGAATGATGGTGATGATGACTTGAATGCCCATGCGAATGATGATGGCTTGAATGCTTATGCTCAGAAACAGGATTTAATCCTGAAACTTGATCTATTTTTTTATCTTTATCAAGTACACACAAAAGATTCTGATGCATTCCCAAAGAAAAAACCGCACAAAATACCGAATAATAGATAAATTTTAAAAAATTACGCATCAAATCACCACGTTTAAAAAGACATTCTTTAATTGCAAAGATTAAGAATAACTTCCCACAAAAGAAAAATCAATTTCTAAATCAAAAAAAGACTTCATACAAGACATTTACACTCATCAACATTATTCACACAAAGGCTATTATCCCTTTTTATCACGCACTTCAAACCCTAGATCTCGAAGCTGATCTCTAATCTCATCTGCTTTCGCCCAATTTCTATCCTTACGCGCAATTTCTCGTGCAACAATAAGCGCTTCCATCTCTGGCGTTATCGCTAGCTCTTTTTCTGGCAATGGCAACAATGACAATCCCAGTAAGCGAACCAAGGCCGTTTTAACCATAGCCAAGTCAGACGTATTTTGTAGCGCTTGAAGGTTTTCAAACACTACTCCTAAGGCCCCTGGAGTGTTTAAATCGTCACACAAAAAGTCCACAATTTTGGCAACTACCGGATGATCAAACATAATCTCAGGATGCGCTTCCACCGCAGAAAAAATTCTAGCCAGACGTTGATAACTTTTTTGCATCATATCTAGATCGGTAAACGAAAAATCCAACGGAGAACGATAATGGTGCCCAAGAAACATAAAACGTACAACCATAGGATCATAGGTTTCAAAAAGTTGCCGCAAGGTAAAAAAATTTCCCAAAGACTTGGACATTTTTTCTTTATCAATGCGCACAAAAGCATTATGCATCCAGTAATGCACATACTCATGTCCCAAATAGGCCTCTGACTGAGCAACCTCATTTTCATGATGAGGGAAGATAAGATCCATTCCCCCCCCATGAATATCAACAAAATCACCCAGATGCTTCCGCGCCATAACTGAACATTCAATATGCCATCCAGGCCGTCCGATACCCCATGGGCTATCCCAAAACCCCCTTCCTAACTCTCTCTTCCAAAGAACAAAATCCATAGGATCTCGCTTTTCATCATTTACCTCAACACGAGCTCCGGCAATAAGGTCATCTATACTACGTTTTGAAAGCTTTCCATACTCATGGAAAGAATTTACTGAAAAATAAATACTGCCCGCAGATTCATAGGCATAACCTTTTTCAACTAATACTTTTATAAAATCTATAATATCATCAATCGTCTCTGTCACGCGCGGCTCGCACGAAGGACGAACACATCCAAGAGCATCTACATCTTCTCTAAAAGCCTGGATGTATTTGTCTGCAATCTCCTTGTATCGCATCCGATCGCCCAGCTCTCGTTCTGCACGCACCAATAATTTATCGTCAATATCCGTAAAATTACGACAATATTTTACGTCAAAGCCTAACTCTGTAAGAAGACGAACTAATAAATCAAAGGTTACATTGCAGCGCCCGTGGCCCACATGCGCAAAATCATAGGGTGTTATTCCACAGACATAGAGCAAAATTTCTTTAGCTTTATGGGGGATTATTAACTCTTTTTTACCCGAAAGCGTATTTGTTATTTCAAGTTTATTCACCATATCTCTCCGCTTATTAAAAATCCTTATCTTTCTTACATGACCATCTAGTCTTTCTAACCTCTTAATTGAAAAACTAGTTAAATTTCATAAACCTAGTATTCTATGGGGTATTAGCGATCGTAATAGGACTTGACCGATTTGCAGGAGCAGTAGATGCCGCGAAGTCAGAACTACAAAATCTCGCGCGTACGAAAAATGGGCTTGGCAGTTTTAACAGGCCTAGTAAGCATTGCCAAACAGACTCATGGTACAGAGAAAAATTCAGGCGTAGAAAACGCCATACCGTTGGCCAATGAAGAAAAACGCGTTGTTGCGCCTCGTCCCCTTATACGTGGAATTCACGTAGTAGGGAATAGTCTTGTGGCAACTTCTGCCATCCGAGCCAAAATTCCTTTCAACGTAGGTGATTTCTTTGATGCACGAAAAAGCGGAGCGATTATTCGCGCCATTTATCGCTTGGGCTATTTCACCAACATTCAAGTTGCAACCGAAAGCGTTAAAGATGGCGCTGGTATCAATCTGTTTATAATCGTTGTAGAAAAAGAGCGAATTAGCGGAATCACTTTTGAAGGAAACTCCAATTTCACTTCAGAAAAATTACGCAAAAAACTTGATATCGCTCGCGTTAGAACTCTAGATGAACGTGAACTTTCAAACATCTCTGAACAGATAACAAGAGCCTATCGAGAAAAAAACTTCCATCACGTAAAGGTTACCGGCTCGCTACTCCCCTCTGCAAATGGCTCAAAAGAAGCCCATTTTAAAATTGAAGAAGGTGTTAAATCCATAGTCAAACGAGTTCAATTTAAAGGGAACTGTCATATCCCTGACCAGGAACTGCGCTCACGTATTTTCACTCGAGAAGATTGGTTAATGGGCATGCTAGATAAGTCAGGAACCTATCATCCAGACGCCCTTTTACAAGATCGCTACTCCATTGAAAATCTTTATCAGAGTAATGGATTTTTAGCCGCCCGCGTTGTTGACATGATTACAGATGAACGTCCTGATGGAACTATGAATATAACGTTTGTCATTGAAGAAGGTGAAATTTATACGGTTAGAAAAGTAGAAGCTCCCGGCAATGATCTTCTTTCTGAAGAAGAACTCTTAAGAAGGATCCCCGTTATCCCTGGGCAATTATATTCCAAAGATCTAATCCGTAACACCATGGAACATTTAAGAACGATCTGGGGTGAATTTGGATACATCTACGCAGACGTACAACCTTCCATACGTCCCGATGAAAAAACTAAATGCGTAGATATAACTTTTCATACTGATCTTGGAAATTGCATCAAAGTTAATCGTATTGATATCGTGGGTAATCACAAGACGATTGACAAAGTTATTCGCCGAGAAATTCTGTTTGATGAAGGACAGACCTTAACCAAGAGCCTTATGGACGAATCTAAACGTCGCATAGGCATGTTAGGCTACTTTGATCCAAAAGACGGTGTTAACTGGCGCATCATAAAAAAAGATGAAGAAGAGGCCGATCTTGAACTTGTGGTTAAAGAGGTCAACACAGGCCGTATGGCCGTTCAAGCAGGATACGGTATCCAGGCAGATTCTCAATCCCCAACGGGCGGTTTTTCGATTGGTGGTTCGGTCAATGACACCAACTTCCGTGGTACTGGTATACGATATGGAGTAAGTGGTAATTATGCCGTTGCCAGCAAAGCTGTAGATGCATTTGTCGCGAATGATTGGCTCTTTGATCGCCCTATTTCAGGAAGTTGCAACGTCTTTTTACGTGATTCAACGTATGAAGATTTTAAACAGACCATAGAAGAACCACTCGAACATACAACGGGTGGTAATGTAACAACAGGCTTTAGAGTAGAACGGCTCAATTTTGCGCTTGTGGGACTAGGACTTGGATATGAAGATATCCGCTACAAGAGTAATACCACGGCACGAGCTGTCTATCCAGCAGGCTCTAATTTACAAAAGAGTCTTCAGATGCAGATTGATAGATCTTTCCAAGCCGGATCGGTATTATCTCTCATCGGCTCCTTAGCGCAAGATTTTCGTAACCATCCTATGTACCCAACCGATGGCTTTAACTGGATACTCGACTTAAAAGCAGGCGTTCCACGGCCATCAAGCCCTCTTGCCTTCTTTAAAGCTGGAATTAACGCAAACTGGTACACCCCTATAATTAATGAATATGGACTTGTTTTCCATGTTCACGGCTTTGCAGGGCTTTTAACACCAGTACGCAACAAATTAATTCCTTATCGAGAGCTTTATCACATCGGTGGACCTATGTCGATACGTGGATTTAACTATGGAGAAGTTGGACCTCAATCTCTAAGAAGTTCTATTGGTGGAACTCGAGCATTCTTTATAAATATTGAACTGCAAATTCCTATCACGGCAGATGGAAATATGCGCTCATGGGTCTTCTATGATGGTGGCTCCAGTTGGGACGCCCCAGATGCACACTGCATTCCAAAAGAGTTCTTGAGCAACAATCACTTTGAATACCGGCACTCCGTTGGATTTGGATTTAGCGTTCAATCTCCACAACCTATTCGTGTTGACTGGGGATTCAAACTTGACCGCAAGAAACGGCGTGGAGAATCGGTTAGCGAAGTACACTTTAGCTCCGCTCGATCATTCTAGAGGCCCGTAGTACAAACCCTATTTTAGCGCATTAATCATATCCTGGGTAATCTTAGCATAGTACCCTTCGCCCTTGATTGCCTTCATTAATGTTATTATATCCCCCTTCTGCTGTATTATTTTCCCCTTATCCGTAAACCATAAGTAGTCCCAATCTGTAGTATTGGGATCAAAGTTATCTTTATGGATAAAGCGTCCCAGTAAAACGGCAACATTCGTCTTATACCGCCCTACCGCGAGATTATTACATGCCTTACTTACCAGTTTTATACAGTCGGCACATAATTTTTTAAAATCCGTAAATATAGGCCCCTGAACTTCTGAAACTCCTTGATCAAAGGCATCTGGTCCAGGATTTTCACCAAAAATTTCGTAATAGCTTTTCCCTCCTTTCTCCTCTAATGCATCAATAGAACCAATAAAGTCCGGAGCGATCTCTTTTATCTCAGAGGCGACTGAATCTATGGAGTTCCATAGCTCCAATTTAACGGTAGCATTCGGGTGTCTTTTTTTAAGTAGGTAAAGAAAGCGCTGAAACTGCTCATGCGGGATAATAAGGTCTTTTATTATAGACTCCTTTTCCTGAGTTAATACATATTTCGCTGCAAAATCTTTTGTCGACTTTGGGTTATTTAGGCTCCATCCCAATTGAACAGAGCCATGCTTAGGCCATCCGCCAACAATAGACTCCTCGGTAAGGAACGGCTCCCCTTTGCAAAAATCTAGCAATCCTATATATCGAGCATACTCGGAATCTACGGCATGGATTGTAAGATCGGCGTTAGGCACCTTATCCAAAAATTGATCTGCTATAGAAAAGTCTGTCAACAGCCCCCCAGAGCCTACGCTTATATACGCAACCTTTCCCTCTTTTTTAGTCGTCCAACCCTCCACCAATTTTCGTATTACAAGCTGCTCATAACTTGTCCTAATGGATGTCTCGTTAATAAAATCCCTTTTAAAAAGCGCACAGGGGCACTCTGTTAAGGGAAAAACAGGACTGGTCCGGGTAGCCATATAACTCGCAATTATGCTAGGATCCAGACTCTGATTGGCAAGTGTTGATATTACAATTTTAAGCTCATCTGGAGCTGCACTTGCTAGATTTATATCCGATAGTTTAAAGTTCCAGTCCTCCACCAAAAGCTTGGAACTTTTCACGACGGAAGCAGACAGAGCAATCTCACGCAAAGCCCTCGCCAAATTCTCTAGAGGCTCAACAGATCTCAAATCCATTACCACAAGCAGAGCAACTATAATTCTTCTCACAATAGATCCTTCTTCTTGGCATTCAGATTTTTCCAAAAATATATCAATCAACCTATTTCTATCATCAATTATTATCACAAATTGAAAGTACAAATTTCAACAAAACTACTGAAGAAATCTAGTCATAAACCCCATCGCATAGATGAGACGATTCATTAGGGCAAAATAATTGACAAAAACAATCTAATGTTTAGAATAATAACTATTAATAAGCAAAAGATTTAAATAAAAACAATCTCAATTACACATCAAAACAAATTAACTAGAAAGAAAACTCTTATGTCTCTCAAAATAGCAAAAATAATTTGCATGACCCTACTACTCGGTTCCGCAGGGAATACACTTCCAATGGAAAACTATGATTTTATAAACCAATACCAACAGAACACCTCAAGTTCGAATTACCAGCCCTCCCTGTGTCCGATTTCAACTATGAATTACCAGGGACCCTCATTTAAAATAACATAACTGGACGTCAAACAGAAACAGCCAAAACTGTCAACTCCCACTCTGAACAATGAGAAGCCTTTATTACAAATTACCGAAGAGACATCTCCTAAAGACAAATTAGAATTGTTTTTTAAAAAACTTATAAAAAATAAGGCTAAAATTTTAAATGACTTGGATATCCATTCTGAATCAATAGAAATTTTAAAAGAACTCATTCTGAACAGCTGTAAATCGTCCGAAGAACTTGAAGCAATTATTGAAAACTGGTCACCACTAAAGCTCCCAAAACTATATGCCCTACCACCCTTCATTACCTACGGAGATTTTAAAAAAGAGACTGAATGCGTGATCTGTTGTGAAAAATTTAATCAAGCCAATCACAAAAAGGTTATACTCCCATGTAACGACGTAATCTGCGTTTCATGTTACAAAGAACTCTCCGAACCAAAAAAATTTGAGTACAACTATCTCAATGGAAATGGCAACTTCGAGGTTAAAACCTCTAATAGACAATGCCCATTCTGTAGGAAGGAGAGCTCTCCAAAAATATGGTGCCAATTACCACAAAAAACGGCCTCCGACGCAATCAAAAAGATTGTTAAAAAACAACTCATAAAAAGGCTAAGCTCCTATCTTGCCAAAAAGAATGACACCTTCTCAGCTGAGAAGACACAAAAAATTCTAAAAACTCTAGAAATCCTGCACAATACTACGCGAGACACACTCTTCCCAAATGCCCTACTCTGCGACAGCTTCAAACATGGAAAAAAAGTAAATCAGATGGCTTTTAGTCCAAATGGCAACCTGTTAGCAGTAAGTTGTGACAAAGAAACAAAATTATGGGATCTAAAAAAGAAGAGTTGTATTCATACTTTTGAAAACAGAGACACAGATAGCCGAGCAGAATTCAGTCCCTGTGGCAATTATCTTGCTACTTACTCCACTGAAGATCCAAACGCTTTAAAGGTCTGGAATCTGCAAAATACCAAAGCTCCTGTCATTCTTAAACACTCTGAAAAAATTAAACACTTTTCCTTTCGACCTACGGGGAAGTATATCATGATCTGTACGGATAAAAATATATTATTTTGGAAGTGGATGAAACAAACGATCCACCTTCATGATGGTACACTAGGGAAGGGCGTTCAGACCATAATAAATAATAGCCCCATAACCCGCGTTACAGCCTGCCCTAACGGCAACTTCTTCGCAACAGCTTGTGACGATAACGATAATACTGTCAAACTATGGTGCAGCAAAGACAAGCTAACCATTAAGCAACGAATAACTCTTGAAGCTCTAAAACAATATGGGCAAGAAGCAACCACCACTACTATAATCATCAAGAAAAGCTCAGTCTTAAGCCATTTGGTCAACCTTTTACCAGATTATCTTAAGAAAAATCTCGACACTCTTTTAAACAAAAAAGTAATTCTTGCATAAAAACCCCTAATGCTTAATTTTACGCTTCTATTTATGCGGCTTTAACACCCCTCTGTTAAAGCCGCATACGTCTTATAAAAAAACTCTTTCTTTCGCCAATTCCATACTGCTACACTTAAGACAAGTAAAAACTTTCTG
>CAYRPI010000050.1:0-7615 GCA_964426225.1 uncultured Candidatus Babeliaceae bacterium
AGATAATGTTGCTTGCGGGAATTTTCTTTACTGAGTAGTAAGTCTCTTTTGAAGCATCTTCTAGGACCTTTGCAACCGACTCATATTCTGAGCCAGCGGTTGTATCGAACAGTTTGCAAAAAGTGGATAGATTTTTGGCCTCCAGTTGAGTTAAAGCAAGGGAGAAGAGGGACCAGACTAGTAGGTCTTGGTAAAATTCCATGTTTGGGGCCCAGGGGCCCTCTACGAGTGTTTTGATGAGAAGGAAGAGATTTGATTCGGCCGCATTTATGGACTCTGGGAGGTCCTGTTGAGCGATGATATATTGTTGAGCGGCCTGTGAATACTCATTAAGGATGGCTTTGTCTACAGATGTTTGATTAAAGAATGTTGCGTTGGCGTTATTAAAGTTTAGCTTGGCCTTTTCAAGAGATTTTTGATCAGGATCTTTTTCTTCCCAATTCTTCCAATCTTTTGATATAAAAGTTTTGAATGTAGAATTGTAGGTTTTTTGAAGTGTTTCATCACCATTTGCGTCTTTATATGCTTGTTCTGCTCTTTCATATTGTTCTTTTAAAAAGTCGTTAAAGCCGAGCAAGAAATAGAATTGAATAGGTATTTGTTCCATGCTTGTAGTTGCATTGTTATTCCAGAGGGAATGGAATAGGGCGGATATGTAGGTGTTTTGGTTGAGAAAATTCATGGGGTTTAAAGCGAATTTTAATCGAGGAAGTAGGTAATTATACCACGTTGTGAGGGCGTTTGAATTGTTGGATTTAAGATTGGTGGTTTTGTAACGCTTTGACATAGCATTGAATAGGCTTGTCAGGGCCGTTTTACCCTCTGAGTTCCCACTGGAATCTAGTTTTTTTAAAAGATCTGAGATGTGTTTAAAAAGCGGGGAGTCTTTTGTGAAAGCACTTGCCAGAAAAGTATAATGGTTTTCTAGGGCTTTAAAAAGACGGTCGGCGCTTGTGGCGCGGTCAGTCGTGAAGTCTTTTAGGGGGTAGCTTGTTAACTCATATTTAAATTTGGGGGCACCAAAGAGTGTAAGGGTGCCTCGGTCCCAGTTTTCTACCGTTGATATTTTGCTTGTTACCTGGTTTGGTGCTTGCCGATCTGCCAATGCTGTAGTTACTAATAGGGCACCTAGCAATAGGTTTAGAATCTTTACTGGGGTGGACATGTTTTTTCTCCTTTTGATAAAACTCTAAAAGACCAGTTAATCTTTTAGAGTTTTAGACTATAATAATAGGAGACTTTGATGCAAGCGTTTTTTAGTAAGCTAGCGATTGATATTTTTTAAGAAAATTTACAATAAAGTATTGACAAGTGGGCCCAGTGCTCGTACGCTATTCAAGGAATAAAGTTGATGGGCTGTATCGCTTTTCAATAGAGTGATCGGGCCTTGGGCAAAACATGAAGCAAGCATAGAGGCTGCATATTATGAAAATTACAGAAGTTAAGGTCTATCCAGCTACCGATAGTGGTAGACTAAAAGCATACGCTACCATTGTGTTTGATGATTGCTTTATTGTTCGCGATCTAAAAATTATTGAAGGGCACAAGGGCGTCTTTGTGTCGATGCCATCACGGCGTAGGAAAGATGGTACATTTAGAGATATCGTGCATCCGCTTAACTCAGAGATGAGAGCTAAGATTGAAGAGCACATAATCGCTGAGTACCAAAAGGTTGCTGAAAGCGTTGCCGCTGGAAGCTGGACCGGTCCTCGTAGTGATGATGATGGTTCTGGCGAGTAGTTTTTACTCCACAGTACTTTTTCAGGATCAGATCCTGCTTTGAAAATATGGTTTGGGGCGTAGCCAAGTGGTAAGGCACCAGGTTTTGGTCCTGGCATTCGTAGGTTCGAATCCTTCCGCCCCAGCCAAATATTTTTTTAAATTTTAAAACACACCAGGGATTTTTTTCTCGCGGTGTGTTTTTTGTGTGGTTATTTTAAGGATAATAAGTGTTATGAATACAATTTCCAGGATTAAATCCTGTCAAACTTCAGGATTAAATCCTGCACCTTTGCTTTTGCTTGCTTCTTCCTCGTCGAGTAGACAGCAGTTGTTGAGGGAAGCCGGAATAGATTTTAGATCGGTAGCCCACCGTTTTGATGAAAATCTTATTCATCAACAAGGTGATCATGCTGTAATTGTTAAAACGCTTGCGCAGTGTAAGGCCCGGGCCGTTGATTTGGATGGGGTACAAGAAAGTTCTATTATAGTCTTGGCGGCAGACACCTTGGTTTCTGATCGTGAAGGAGTGCTGTTTGGTAAGCCTCGTAATTATGATCATGCAGTTGAAACTTTGAAAAGCATACGGCAGGGGGCTCGTGTGGTTACGGGGGTCTGTTGTAGGCGTTTAGAGCGTGTGGTTGAACGGGGTGTTGTGGGGTGGATGGTGTCGGGTGAGTTGTGTGAAGTGGTTGGAGCAGATGTAAGCATGGATCTGCCGGATGCATGGATCCCAATTTATTTAGCCGGACATAAAGATTTTTTATACACAGCAGGGGCCTTGGCGGTTGAGGGGTTCGGGGCTCAATTTGTTACCGCAATCCAGGGGTCTTACTCTACCGTTCTGGGACTGCCTATGGTGCAGGTGCGAAGCATGCTTGAGCAGTTAGGTTTTTTTGGGATTTAATGGTAAGAACGCTTGTTGCGAGGAGTCCATGTTTTTAGGAGCTCTTTGCAAAAGATATCCCGTGCATTCTGTTGGACATTGCGTTTTAATGCCCGTGTGGTGCGTGCGGCGCTTAGTGCAATAACTTCATGGTCACAGGCGCTTAAGTCTATGCGTTCAATGGTTGAAGCGAGGGCTTGTGGAGAATGGGATGCAATGTCTCGTGCTTCTGTCACTTCTAAAAGGCTCTGTTCAAAAATGCCAAAAAATTCTATGATGCTATCTTGAAGATTTATTTCGTCTAAAAGATCTGTTTTGCGTTGTTTAGCAAGTTTGTCTTGTAGACCATTTTTTAAAATGTGTTCTACAAGTTTTTTGATAGCCTCTGGTTCATGCCGGACAATCCAGTTTATGAGGCATAAGAGTTCGAATGATATAACCAATTGGTTTTCGTCGAAGGGGAATTGATTTTCCATTTAAGATCCTTTTATTTTCTTTGTAGTTAAAAGCGGAACAGCGGTTGAGCTTTTAGTTGAATTTTTGAGAACTGAAAGTTTTTGAGCCGTGAGTAACACTTCTTCGTCGCTAGCAAGTTTTTCAATGTCCAGTTCGTGTTGAAAACGCTTAAACATAATGTTGATTTCACGTTGTAGTTTATTAATTCGACGTTGTTGTTTAAGAATCATTTCAACCCCTGCTAAGTTGATGCCAAGCTTGTGGGTTAGGTAAATGATCTCTTCAAGCCGTTGAATATCTTCTTCTGAAAAAAGCCGAGTGTTCCCTTCTGAACGTCGAGGGGAAATTAATCCTTCTCGTTCATAGAGTCTAATAGTTTGCTGGTGAACCGAGAACATTTCAGCTACAGCAGAGATCGAGAAATAGCCTTTTTTCTTTTTCATTTTTTTATATCTCCAGGATTCATCCTTTTCAGGATTAAATTCTGTAGGATCAAATCCTGTCCCAGGGTTAAACCCTGTTTCTCGCTTACTACTGTATTTTTTTCATCTCTTTAAGTATAGTATAATTTTCAGGATAAGGAACGAGGATTTTTAGGGAGGTTATTGTGAAATTATATTTAAGGTTGCTTTGGGGTTTCTTTTTTTGTGGGATTACACCCGTTTTTTTTGCGCGTGGACTGGTTAAGGATTATGCCTATTTGGAAACGGAAGAACGGGTAAATGGACGACTCTTTGTGCATAAGCATGAGACTCTTAATGGTCTTGGTACCGATCGGTGGTCTATAGAGGGTGTTGAAGTGGACCACGCGGTTTATGAAGAGGCGTTTCTTGATGCGGAACGGGAAGAATTACGCCAGACTCGTGAACGTGAGGAGAAGATTCAGGCTCTTAAAGAAGCTTCCGAAAAGCAGGTTCGTGCAACTCTTGCTAGAAAGCTTTTGGTTGAGCGTGTACAGTTTTGTCGTCGTGAGATTTCAAAGCTTGAGGAGTGTAATTTAAGTCGTTTTATGGCGTTTTCCGTAGAGACTTTTGCAGATGCGGCAGATTATAATCGTTTGGTTTTAGAACTGTTGCCGAGAGCGGAGGAGGCTCTTTTAAATGAGAGTGCGGATACGCAAAAAATTACTCAATTTGAACGTGATCTTGGTGATGCCGCCGGAAAGCTTGAGCTCTTTGCTCAAGCGACATTTAATCGTGCGTCAAAAGAGTGTAATGATCCCAAGGTTTTGAAAAGGATTTTAGAGCTCTGTTAGGGCGGTTGCTAATCGCGCAAAATTCACCATTTTAGGCAAGATTTGCTTCGAATTCGTTTTTTGCCCCTTTTGTTTTTCTTCCCAAGTCTTTCTATGGCTTTATGAAAGACGGTTCCGAGTTTTCTAGAGGAGGAAAATAGTACCCTTTTGATGAGTGTGGGGAATTAGTGGCTTTTGTTAAAAAATCGTCCAAATTTTTGACTATATCTATGAATTTATAGTTTAAATTCTTCAGTTGTTTTTTGCGTTTTCCCCCCTCAAGAATTTTTTTGTTTTTATCTAGTTGTTTTTCATTTTCTTTGTTGTCAAAATGCGATTCAACCTCTGATCTTAGCCGTATAAGATCTTTGGCCGTCTTCCCGCTCTTATCTTTTATTAAAATGGCCCCCTTTTTAATTAGCCAAGCTACCATTTCAACGTTATCGACTTCAATGTATTTATGAAGGGCGGTTCTTCCTCTGTAATCCTGCGCATTGATATCAGCGTGCTTTTTTTTAACAAGTTTTTTTATGGTTCCCATGCTTTGATTATTTCTGACTGCATTTAGGAATTGTTTGTTTAACTTCTTTTGCTTTGTCGAAGAGAGTATTATTTTTTCTTTAGGCGTGTCAGGGGTTTTGTTATTGGAGGCCGTTAGGTTTGCAGGGGCGTAGATTGCGGCTGTTACTAGTAGAAGGCTGAGTAATCGAACGGGCTTTACCAGGGTTTGTTTTATTTTCATGGTCTATATCCTTTTTTATTTTACTATTTGTAATAGTCTATAATATTAAAATCAAAATAGCAAATTTTTTCTGTATTTTATCAGGGCGTGTTTATTTAAATAGTTAGAGAAGCAACATTTTTAATGGTCGCTCAATAGTTCTGCATGTTTAAATGAACCTGCTCTGGCATTTTGTTGGAGTAAAGTGATAAGTTGCGTCTTTTCTTTCAGAGAGGGTTTGGTTTTTTCTTTTTGAGGGGAGTTAGTGGTTTTGTTATTGGAGGCCGTTAGATTTACGGGAACATGGATCGCGTCTATTGCTAGCAGAAGGCCAAGTGATCGAACGAGCTTTAATTCTAGGGTTGGTTTTTTATTTTCATAGTGTGTATAGTTAGTTCATACAAGTTAAATAGTAACAAAAAAGCCAATCTTGCCGATTGTGTTTAGAGCAGCAAGATTGGCTTTTAGAATATTGACTCTATGCCTTCTTTCTAGGTAATGTCCTTTTCTAAGGCAATGATATGGGGATGAGTTTTAAGGTTGGGATGATTGGTTTTAAAATTTTGTATGTGCGTGAGAGCTTTTTTTCGTGTTTCCAGAGGGGCGTTTTTTAATTTTTTCAGTATGATGTTGAAATAAGCATTTTCAATAGTATCAAATATCTTAAGAGTTCCATCTAACAACTCCCTGTTTTGTGTTGCGCATTGAATGAAAAACGGGAGGTATACGGATGACAATCCTAAGCGGTTTTCTTTAAGCTGGTTGATTAGAAAGAGTACCGAGACCATTGCATTAGTTAGAGGGAATCCGGAAGCTAAATTTATTGAAGGGGGCGTTGATTTCTCATTCAATAGGCTTTCGAGGTTTTGTTTGAGGGCTATTGCTTGCGGATTAAGTTTAGGACTCTCTTGTTCAATAGGTGTCTCTAAAAATGAGGGGATAAATTCTTTCCCGGTCACTAAAATAGTGTATAGTATGGCGTAGAGCTCCTTGAAATTTTCATAACCGGGGAGATTTTGTTGTTTGTCAGGATGGTATTTAAGGGACAAAATCTTAAAATGTGATCCCATTTCTTTAACATTTTCGCCAAAGAGTATGAAGAGGTCGGCATACAGATTAATCTCGTCTTTTGAGGGGTTTTTAAGTTTATCGTTAAACTCTTTTTGTTGCTTTTCGTGCTCTTCCTTTTCAAGTCTCTCCCTGGTTTTTCGTATGTCGTCAAAGCGGTCAAATGGTTGCTCGTTTTTTGAGGGTTTTTTAAGTTTTTCGTCTTTTTTAAATATCTCTCTGATTTCAAAGTAATCAATCTTTATTAAATCTTCGGCTGTCTTACCGCTCTTGTCTTTTATTAAAAGATTGGCCCCATGTTTAATCAACCAAGCTACCATTCCAGCGTTATCGACCTCAACGTATTTATGAAGGGCGGTTCTTCCTCTGTAATTCCGCACATTGACATCAGCCCCTTCCTTAACAAGTTTTTTTATGGTTTCAGGCGCTTCATTATTTTTGACTGCATTTAGGAATTGGTTGTTTAATTCCTTCTGCTTTTTCAAAGAGAGCGTTTTTTTTTCTTTTTTAGGCGTGTCAGTGGTTTTGTTGTTGGAGGCCGTTAGGTTTATAGGGGTGTAGATTGCGGCCGCTACTAGTAGAAGGCCGAGTGATCGAATGGGTTTTACCAGGGTTTGTTTTATTTTCATGGTCTATATCCTTTTTGATTTTTATTTGGGTTTTATTTTACAAATAGAAATAACTTACAATATGTTCATAATACATAGCTTATAATATGTTTATAATATTAAGACTAAAATAGCAAGTTTTTTTGTTTTTGAAACAATTTTGCGGCGGGTGTTGGGTGTTTTTTGTGTCTAATAATTTTCACTTCAAGACTAACTTCTCCAGCTCCTCCAAAGCCAAGTCATAGAGAGTTTTTGTTTCTTGTGTGCTCTAATTAAATCGATTGATTTTTTTGTTTTTAAAAAATAGTGTTTTAATTAATTGGTAAAGACCTACAATCAGAGCAATTTGGATAATAAATTTCCAGAGGGATTTAGCCATGCTTTGGTTCCTAGACATTAAATTTTACTAAAATTATATCGCCATCTTGGACAATGTAATTTTGACCTTCAGTGCGGATTTTTCCTTGGTCGCGTAATGCACTGACACTTCCTATTTTAAAGAGGTCTTCGCAGTTGTAGATTTCTGAACAGATAAAGCCACGCTCAAGATCTGAGTGAATTTCTCCTGATGCAGTTCTGATGGCTGTTCCACGTTTAATGGGCCAGGCATGAATTTCTTGGGGGCCGCAGGTAAAGAAGGTTATGAGACCAAGTTTTTCATATGTTTTTTCGATAATTGACTGAAGTCCAGACTTTTTAAGACCCATCATTGCCATAAATTCGGCGGCGTCATTTTCTGGCAGTTGGGAAAGTTCATATTCTGCGCGGGCGCAGATAGGGATTACGAGACTTTCCCCAAAATGTTTAACGAGAGCCTGATAGTGAGGATTTTTTTTGTATTCATCGTTCGGGTTGAAATATCCGCCCACATTATCCGCCGTTTTTGTAAATGATGCCCAGATCCGAAAATTAAATAATAAATA
>CAYRPI010000050.1:7625-8557 GCA_964426225.1 uncultured Candidatus Babeliaceae bacterium
TTCATCGTTCGCTATCTCACTCTCTGCGATATTTGCAATAATAAGAATATTTTTGGCGCAGAGCAGAGGAATTATTTCGCACGTAGCGGATTCTACGATGGTTTTTACTTGATCCCAATTAGATGCATTAATGGCGGCGCGTAGCTGTTCGGTCAACTGCTTTTCTTGAATTAACAGTTTTTCTTGTGCAGGATTTGCTTTGCTAGCTTTTAGAAGCTGTTCTATTTTTTGTAGTCGTTTTTCTAGGGACTCAAGATCCTTGAGGCCAAGCTCTGTGACAATGGTTTCGAAATCGGCAAGTGGATCTATTACATCACTTGTATGAGTGATATTTTCATCTTCGAAGCAGCGAAGTACGTGTAAGATAAGATTAACTTCCCGAATATGGCTTAAAAATTGGTTGCCTAAGCCTTCTCCTTCGGCTGCCCCTTTGACTAGTCCTGCGATATCAACAAATTGGGTGGTTGCAGGGATAAGCTTTTGGGAATTAAATATTTTTTGAAGCCGAGGTAAACGAGGATCGGCGACAAAGGTGATTGCCTTGTGTGGGTCGATGGTGCAGAAGGGATAATTTTCTGCAGGAACCGAAGATTTGGTTAAGGCGTTAAATAAGGTTGATTTTCCTACATTAGGTAAGCCGACGAGGCCTGCTGCTATACTCATGGTAATCCTGTAATGGAGACAGGATTTAATCCTGTGGTTTATTATAAAGGGTTGTAGGTATTTCTCGCTACAACCCCCTTAGTGGTTTCTTTATTATTTCTCTTCTGCTTCTGTATCAATAGGGCCTTCTTTGCCGGAAGACTTATCATTGTCAGTTTTTCCAGTCTCAGGTTTTTCTGGACTGTTTTTTTCGTTGTAAAGAATTTCGGCTAGTTTGTGAGACGCTGTCATTAGGTCATCAAAGCCCTTTTGTAAAGCGGCAGCATCGC
>CAYRPI010000051.1:0-2589 GCA_964426225.1 uncultured Candidatus Babeliaceae bacterium
AGTTTTAGAAAGAGAGGAATACATCAAAACCGTTAATGAAGGCATTATAAAAAGTTTTGGCAAAGGTTTTATCAAAACCCATATTGTAGACAAAACACCTCTCCAAGCCGCTATCCTTTCCTTGAAGTGTAGTGAAGAAACGTCCATCATAGAAGCTCTTCTTAAAAAAGGGGCTTCCATCAATGGCAAAAATAGCAAGGGGTTTCACCCTTGCTATTTAGCAGCCCTTTACAGCTGCGAGAGGGCTCTTAAATTTCTTATTGATCATGGGGCCGATATTAATGAAACAACGACAGACAAACATGGCTATACTGCACTCCATGCAGCAGCATGCCGCTCTAAATCGTTTGTCAAACTTCTCCTTGACAGCAAAGCCAATATTAATGCACAAGATAAAGACGGCAACACGGCACTTCACCTAGCCATAAAAATAAAAGAAATTGAAACAACACATGCTCTAATTGAAGCGGGAGCAACTATCAACATCCAAAACAACCTTGGAGAAACACCGCTTCATATCGCAATTGAAAAGAACTGCACATCAATCATAAAAGTGCTTATCAACAAAGGCGCCAACGTAAACATAAAAAACAGTGCAAATCAAACGCCCGTTCAAATTGCTCAATTGAAGAACAACCCTAAAATTATATTATTCCTGAAAGAGCATGGTGCAATATTCGAAAATTAGCACGGTTCTCAAATTTGGTTTAAGAACACGCAACATTATATACACACAACAAAACTAATTTTAGAGTCAATTTTTACCAGTAGCACAGGGTTCCTGTGCTACTGGTTGGAAAGAAATGGGTCCAGGGCACGCCCTGGTGGGGCCTGGGGCAACGCCCCAAAATCCCCCAACCCTATTTAAAAAGTTTGGTACTGGCGTACCGATCGCCTCTATCTGGGAAGACAACAACGATTATGCCCATCTTGAGAGTCTTAGCAAGTTCAAGAGCACCCCACAGTGCTGCACCGGAAGACATGCCGACCGAGATGCCCTCTTTTTTGTAAATATCGCGTGCTAGATCAAAGGCCCACTCATCTTCGGCAATATTGATTTTTTGATCTAACTTAGAAACATCGTAAATAGGAGGAGTATACGCGGTCATATTCCGCAGGCCCTGAATAGTTGAAAAAGGTTTTGGCTCCACGCCCACTATCTGGATTGAGGGATTAAATTCCTTCAATCGGCGCCCTGCACCCATCAGGGTACCACCAGTCCCCATTGCTGAGACAAAATGGGTGATCTCGGGCACATCTCGTACAATTTCAGGTCCGGTAGTCTCGTAATGTGCTAGCACATTTGCCTGATTTTCAAATTGATCAAGCATGACATATTTTTCTGGATTATTTTTCACCAAATCCCGTGCTACTTCAATCGCATAATTTGTACCCTTGGGCCCATCCGTCAAGATTAAGCGTGCACCAAAGGCCTCTAAGAGTTTACGCCGCTCCATACTCACACTCTCGGGCATTACTGCAACAAATGGATATCCAAAAACTGTAGCAAGAGCTGCAAGGCCTATCCCTGTGTTTCCACTGGTGGGCGCTAAAAGTTCTTTCCCGGGCGACAAAAGCCCGCGTTTTTGGGCATCTTGAATCATGTAAAGAGCAATACGATCTTTTACCGAACCACCGGGATTGCCTCCCTCTAATTTTGCAAGAATTTTTACATCCGATGTCGAATACTTAGTTAATTCGACCACAGGAGTATTCCCCACCGTTTCCCACATAGTTTTATACGTCATGTCTCAATCCTTTTTTTTCAATCTCTTCAACGAAATGTGCAAACCTGTAGGTCGTTCGGGAATCGTATGCTTCGAAGTTTTTGGCTTCATAAGTTTTCCAGAGCATCCCGCCTGGACAACTTCTAATTTTGTTACTACTTCGCCGTCTCTCCATGCAGTTACAGTTAAATCTTTATCGTTGTAGTCGACTAAAGAAACACCGGAATGGCATGCAGCCCTAAGAGTTTAAGCGCATTAAACCGATGATGCCCATCCAAAATAATCATCGTATTTTTATCCACAATTATCGGGTCGTCAATAAAACCATCGGCTTCAATCTGTGCTTTTATCTCTTTTAAATGCGCCTTACGAATCTGCTCATGCTGTTTTATAAGACTTATATCCACTATTTTTACATACGATTTCATAACACGCTCCTTTTTTTACGTAATAAATCGGCCAATCTACATTTATATTTTTAGCGTAACAAAAAACATCTCTAAAAAACCAGAGTTGGACGTTTTTTATTTGTTCCTAAAGAAATTATGCTTCTTTTTTTTACAAAAAATCGTGAGCTTCTTAATAAAACAGTCCGTTTTGATCGATTTTTTTTGATAAAGAGGGAGAAGCGTTTGCACTACGTTAATAGTCCCCACCACTTCTTTTACACCAAGATGCTTCTCGGAAAATTTTTCAAATGCAAGATCCCCCGTTACCGTGCGATAAATATCAGAGATGCGTACCAACGCCTTTTGAGCTTCAAGCTGATCTTTCCACACAACGTTTGCAAGGTCTTTAGCATTAACCAACGCCCCTTGTTCTGCTAGCAACAGCGCCATCTTAAAAAGCCGATAGTGCAGTG
>CAYRPI010000051.1:2599-4784 GCA_964426225.1 uncultured Candidatus Babeliaceae bacterium
AGTGCAAGTTGAAATGGCGTAATGCCATCCTTGTTATGCACCTCTAGATTAGCATGGTAATTAATAAGGGTTTTCGCCATTTCTGGCAATCCCTTTATAGTTGCCAGATGCAACGGCATTTCACCTTTATAATTTGCTCTATTCACATCCGCACCATTTTCTAAAAGCAATTTTAAAACGGCCACATTCTGTTTTTTGATTGCAGCGTCAAGCACGGTACAACCGCTCTCTGTCTCCCCATTTATAGTGCCTATACCCTCCAGAGAGATCTCCGCGTTCAGTTCTTCTAACATTTTTTTGGTATTTTTTCCTTTTTCAATAATCTTTACAAGACGAGCAACATAGAGCGCATCAATATCCTGATGGGTAACTAAATCATTGACGTGATGGATAAAATCTTTGTGCGTTAATAAATAGAAAAGAATATCTGAATGTTCCGGATATCTTTCTTTCGGATATCTTTTTTTAATAATTTGTATGATCTCTTCATCTATAATTGCACCCGCTCTAACAAGACATTTGAGCTCGTATAAAGCAGCCCTTTTTGCAACCACAAGCAAAGCTGTATGCCCCTTTTTGTTCCTTAGATTGCAATTGATAAAGGGAAGCAATGTTGACACATGACCAGGCCTAAGCTCCCAACTCCACCTAGCCCCCCAATGAAGCAATGTATTGCCATAAGAATCACAAAATGATTGGTCCTTAACCTCTTTAAGAATCGCAACAATGTGGTTTTCCAACCCCTGCGGCTCAAAACGCGAAGACAACCCCACACTTATATCTGATGAATCGTCCCAATGGTCCGAATCAACACCTATTTTTTCAGGGGATTTTTTGTCAACACTTGCACCAGTTTCCACAAGCGGTTTAGCGGGGGCCGTATTCTCCTCTTTAATTCCCCCCTTTATATTGTCAACATTCTGATCGACTATTTCAGACGACGATGAAGAGGATTTATTAGAATTTTTTTTATCTAATTTGGCACCATTTTCAACCAGAACTTTTAGAATTTTTTTTATAAGTAGACAAATAAAAATGGATATCACTATTTGCGGCAACCTCAATGGTCTCCTTATCTATGGTCGCACCGTTTTCATCATCAAGGTGACCAGTCTTCTTATCTAAAGTCGCCCCTCTCTTAACCAGCAATTTAACTATTTCTAAATTCCCCTTTTTAGCCGCAATAAATAGAGCCGTCTCTCCCTTTTTATTTTTTATGTCACAATCAATACAGGGCAAAAAGTACTCAACAATGTCTAACCAACCTTTCTCTGCACCCCAATGTAAAAGTGTATTGCCATAAATGTCCGTAAAGGAACCATAATGATCACAGCTAAGACACTCAGCAATTTTATATGGCAGACCGCGTAGATCGTGCCCTATTGAACGTGTCTCATCGTCACCATCGCCTTCCTTTTTTCCCAAGACGGAGGGCCGCTCTACAGATGCCCATTCCAAAACTAAATCACTTAAACTATCCGTATCATCCGTATCGTCCTCACTCACCAGAGTTTCAGTCTTCTTTTTTTCATTAATTTCCATCGCCTGCAACGGCACTCCACCAATCCCCTCCATCCCCTCCATCCCCTCCATCCCCTTCATTGGTAAGACATAAGCTATTAGTAGAATGAGGGGTGTTAAAATTCTAATTTTTTTCATAATTATTGCTCCCGGCAAACTTAAAATAAAATGATTTTTTTTAATTTTTATACCAGCTATCATAGCCTATATTTGCCAAATTGTCAAAACTCTTTTCATTCACCGTGCGAACACATAGGCTTTTCTAATTTTAATTTACAAAATGAGTCTAGAATCAGATTTGAACCGAATTATTATACAGCTACCACGATCCATTGGGAATTAACGCTCAAAACATGGACGCTGCGCATAGGTAGGTTGAAAAAAACATAAAGCTGTAGTAAAATACGCGCCAGCCAAACGCTTTGATAACACACCAACCTCAATAACCCTGCAACAGAAAGTTCCCCGTGGCCATTGCAAAAAACCTTCTACGCTTTTATTCACTTCTACTCGTTCTGCTCCTCCTGCCACTTACTTTTATAGCAAGCAACAGCGCAAACATCCCCACAAACAAAAACAAAAAAACACTCACCTCCATCCCCTCCACCACCTCCATTCACCTCTTTGTTAGCAAAGCCCTACGCAAACTGTGCAATCAGCACCA
>CAYRPI010000051.1:4794-8465 GCA_964426225.1 uncultured Candidatus Babeliaceae bacterium
CCTAATGCAAATACCCAAAGATTGCTGGAGCACCATCGCCTCATTTTTAGGCACCAACGACAAACTCACTCTCAGACGCGTCTGCACAGACACTCATGCACTCTTTATAGGCACCGAAAAAGAAGCCCCCGCCATCCAACTAAAGCGCGTCTGGTTCCACCTACCCGATAACGTAATACCAGATGAAAAGCTCAAAAAGAAAATTGCTGCTTTTGCGCGCAACCGGTGCATTCGATCTATAATAATCAAAAAACCAAGCAGAGAAGTCCCATTGCTTAAAATAGTGGGCCCCCACATTAAAAAAGTATTTAATAAAAAAAACAATAAAATCTCTACCTACGGAATACAATCCATCTTTAATTACTGTCCCTTGCTTACAACGCTCGAGCTAAAAGACTGCAGTACTGCAAGGCTTAAAGAGCTTAATTGGGCAAAACAACAAAAACTAAAAATCCTCAAATTACAGAAAACAAACGTTACAAGCGAAGATCTCAAGCCTATCCTAACCCACTGCCATTTAACTACGCTCAAACTCGAAAAATGCAAAAATTTAGCATTTGAAACCCTTAACTGGACAAATCAAGCAGAGCTCAAAATACTCTCCCTTCAAAACTCCACAATCGACACACAAAACCTTCAAAATATCGTCGACCTTTGCCCAAATCTCAAATTTCTCAGTCTAAACAACTGTAAAAAATTAACCTTTACCAGCATTAATTGGCAAAAACAATCAAACCTCATAGATCTGAACTTAAATAAATCCCTTATCGAAAACTTAGAGCTGCAAAATATCGTCGACCTTTGCCCAAATCTCAAATTTCTCAGTCTAAACAACTGTAAAAAATTAACCTTTGCCAGCATTAATTGGCAAAAACAATCAAACCTCATAGCGCTATTTTTACGAAATACCCTTATCAACAACTTAGATCTTCAAAATATCCTAAACAGCTGTCCCAAACTTCAGGTCCTCGATCTAAACGGCTGCAACAGCGAAGGGTTAGCCCCCGCCAAACTAAACTGGCAAAAACAAGAACACCTCGAACAACTCGATTTGAGAAACACCCAAATCAGCAAACGTGACCTTTTATTTATAGTCTGCCTCTTCCCAAAACTCCATAAGCTCGGAACTCCCAGCGGCTCTAAACTCCCATATGCAGAAATTATAAACATTTGGAATAAAATATATTATGAACTCATAGATTCAAAGATTGATCAAGACCTTAAGAATTTCTACATTCTTAACCTATCGAACACCAGTATAACCTCTAAAACTCTCCAGTATTTTCTCGACACTTCTAAATCACTAATTACACTAAAGATCAATAACTGCAAACAGCTCACCTTTGATAAACTGGATTGGAAAAATCAAAAACGGCTTCATGTGATCGATTTAAGCAGCACGGCGATCACACTCGATGCCATCACAAACATATTGAGCAACTGCCACGCTCTTACCGTGCTTGACCTAAGAAACTGCACAAATCTTCCTGAACAATTCCGTCAGAAATACAGTGTCCCTGTAGAAATCTACAAACTGCGAGACGAACTCAATAACCGTAAAAGTATTCCGTGGTCGGAAACGGGGCAATAATGTACCGTACACACCAGATGTTGCATATCAGGGAGATTTTGAAGACAAAACAGAACTTATTAAGGCTGTATCTAAACTTATTTAATCGCCCAATAACAGACTGATTTTAACGCACTAGACGAAAGTAAAAAGAAGAGTACACTCCTAGTCAATGTTTATAAGCTCTCAAACGAGCTGCTACATGTAACCAATGCTTCTCTGACATGAAATAAAAGAGGTTTTTATGATTAAATACACCAAAATGTCTGCAATAATAACCATTTTTCTGACCGGCCTACAATCTGCTACCACGCACGCTATGTTAAAAGATAAACAGGTACCACCAGATGCGTGGTACAAAAAAGTATTTAACTACAAAAAAATACTTGACTACTTTCACCCCAGTGAAATTCATGAAAAAGATCAGACTCCATCCCCCAAAGACCTCATGTTCAAGGCCATTAAAGAAGGTAATTTTGAAAACCTTCGCAAGATACTCGACAAAAACCCTGAGCTTGCAAAGGCAACAGAGGTAGACAACGACAAGTTAATCGAAACCACGGCACTACACATTGCAACAAAAATCAAAGCCATAGAGCTCGATAAAGAAGAACTAGTCGAAACCACAACCCACCCGGGTACAACAAAAACCAAAGCTTCTGAAAACATTATTACACTAAGTGAATCATCAAAACTAAAGAGTACAAAAGAGAAAAAACTTGGGATCTGCAGGATAACCCATCTAAAAATCATAAAACTTCTCATTAAGAATGGCGCCGACGTTAATGCAAAAAACAGATCACTAAACCCATTTATCAAAGAAGATGAGCATGGAGAAACCCCTCTTCACGTTGCCGTCAGAGCCGGAGACCTAGAGGTAGTCCAATATCTTGTAGAGGCTGGCGCCAAAGTTGAGGAAACAAACAGCTCTGGATTCACAGCACTTCACTTTGCAACCTTTTTTGAATACACAGACATCGTCAAATATCTCATCAAGTCAGGTGCAAAGATCGATGCAAAAGAAGGGATACGTGGTAGCACCGTGTTTCTGCTCGCTGCCGAAGCCAATTATTTTACAATCATCAAATTTTTGCTAGACGAATGCAAAGACGTAAAAATAGAAATCGATGAAAAAAATAACGACGGTATGACAGCCCTCCTCTATGCAGCAATGCATGGAAACATCACTCTTCTGGATTTTCTCATAAAGAAAAAAGCTAATCTCTATGAAACAAATCAAAAAGGATGGACTGCACTTCATAATGCCGTAAGCGCCGGCCAAAATGGCGCCCTACCCCAAATAGAGATGGTTAAACACCTTAAAGAGCTAGGTCTTAAAATAGATACTAAAGCCAAGGATGGAAAGACAACCCTCCAGATAGCGGTTGAATTCGCCCCAGATATTCGCATGATTCAGTATCTCATCGATGAAGGCATGGATGTAAATGAAAGTGATAATAACGGGAAGACCGCACTCCACATCGCAAGCAAAGACAATAAACTCGAACGACTTGTACTTCTCATCTCCAAAGGGGCAAAGGTAGATCAATTAGACAAACAAAATAATAGTGCGCTTAGTTTTACAACTGCATCAAAACCAATCACCTTAGACACCCTTAAGTGTACCAACTATCTTGTTTTTGCCTGGGCTTTAGAAAACGCCATGCATGACAAGATCAGATTTGAAGATTTCGCCCATGAGTACCTCAAAAACAATGACCAAAATACTGACTATATACACAAGTTACTTGTCATGAAAAAACTCCTCCCCCTTAATAAACAGAATTTGATTCTGATAAAAGAACCGGACAAAAAAAAGCAAAAGTTCCCCAAGGCGTTCAATTTGTGGTATGAACAACATAATAATTTAATAACTTCAAGCACCCTTAATAAGAGCCTTATTAATCCAATAAACAACAATTTTGGAAGCGCAACAACCACCAATGGCCTCACAACAACAAATCTAAACGGGAACTTATCCAACAAGAAGAAATAGCAGGCAAACAGGGCAGTTCTAGCTACTTCTAAATTTCTGCCTCAACATCCGGTATCTTCACTAAACTTTTTACTTTCTTCATCAGAGCTACATTTTTCAAAAAAG
>CAYRPI010000052.1:0-7916 GCA_964426225.1 uncultured Candidatus Babeliaceae bacterium
AGATTAAATCTGGTAGGACTATTGACGGCTCTTATTTTGATGGCTTGCGAGACTGGAATGAACTTTCTGGTTCGGCGTCAGAGAATAATATAGTTGTATACGGGGGCTTTGAAGATCAGACGCGCTCTAGCGGGCATGTGGTTAGTTGGCGTTCACTAGCGCACCCGACATGGCTTGATGATTATTTAAAATAGTTTTTTCTGGCAAGAAAACAGACCTGGTTTTGTGGGTGCAATTATTCAGCCGAATTGCTTTACGAAGAAATAGGTTTTTTCTTCCGCTTGCGTTGTAGTTCTAGGAAATAGTCTTCTAGGGATGGTTTTTTGATTTCAAGGTCTGAATAAACGATTGAATGAGCTTTTAAATCCATTAGTAACGCAGCAACGTTTTGCTCATCCACTTCCATCTCAATAGTTGAGCGGATAACGGTATGTTTGATCTCTCTTTCTTGTGCATATTTAATGCAGTCGGAAATTTGGCCGCCCACCATAATGGAGAGTGTAGTTTTGTGAACGCTCTTGGCTAGCATGTAGGGGGTACTTGCTGCGATGATTTTGCCTTCTTGCATTACGAGTATGCGATCGCATACTTCGGTCATTTCATGCATATTGTGGGATGTTATAATAAATGATTTTCCATAGCCCTGTTGTTCTTTTATAAAAAGACGGATTATCTGTGCAATGTCGACATCTAAGGATGCCGTAGGTTCATCTAAAAGAACGATGTTGGGCGAATGTAAAAAGGCTTTGGCGAGAATTATTCGAGTCATTTCTCCGGCAGAAAGTCCTGCCGCTTTACGGTTTCTAAATTGCCACATGCCCAAGCGTTCTAACAGTTCTTGTGACTTTGCGTGCCGTGTTTTTTTATCAAGGCCATAGAGCCGTCCAAAAATATCTAATATGCGGAAAATGCTCAGTTGGCTAGGTAATTGGGCATAGGCAGTTCCAGAGCCTACCTGTTGCATAATTTCACTGCGATTTTTAGCAAAATCTTTTCCAAAGTAGGAGATAGAACCGGACGAAGGAGTTAAAAGTCCAAGAAGCATAGAGATGGTGGTAGTTTTCCCCGCACCATTGGCTCCCAGTATTCCTAATGTTTCGCCCCGTTTTAATTCAAAGGATATATGGTCTACGGCGTTGGAGGTAGGCACGAATTTTTTGGTAAGATTACGAACTTGTAAGGGATTCATGAAAAAGATCCTAATCGCGTAAACGAGAAAGGCCTTTGCGTTTCCCGTTTGCAAAGGCGGCAAAGAATATCATCAGTGAAAGGCAGGTGTAAATGCCGTTAAATACAAAGCTGTTGAAAATCTGTTGCCAGGGGGCTACATTATCTTTTAGTAGAACGGAAATTGCTTCGAATGTGTGACAAAAAGGGAGTGCACAGGCAATTTTTTGTAGCCAGAGAGGCAGCGTTGAGAGTGGGTAAAAGACTCCGCTAAAGAGGGCAAAGCCCCAGCTGACCATCCAGGCAATGGATTGATCTCGATTTCCCCATATTAATAGGAAGGAGGTGGTAAAAACTCCTATGCAAAATCCAGAGAAAAGCGTTAAAAGGAAGAAGGGTATGATCCACCAGCCAAGTATTAGAAGACTAACGCCGAATATAAAATAGAGTAGGATGGCGCAGAATAGAAGTAATGAAACATTGACGATGAATGCATCTACAAAGGTTGCACAGATCCATTCGCCTAGGGTTAAGGGAGTTGCAAAAAGATTGGTAATGTTAGAGGACCAGATCTCTTCAAGAAAATCAAGACTAACGCAGAGGTTGGCTCGATTAACAAATTGCCAAAAAACAACATTAAAAAGTAGAATTAATGAGGCAATGTTTGTTCCACCTTGTGAAAGCAATCCCAAGCTAAGGTATCCAAAGATTAAGATATCGCAGAAGGGCCAATAAAGAGTAGAAGAGAGTTTGTTGAATTCGGAAAATTGGACGAGATGCCGAATAGTTATACCCCAAATACGGTGCCATTTCATAGTTTTTATGTGCTCGCAAAATAATACGCTGTTTTCATGAACTTCAGACTGTACTAATATACGTATAGCATGAAGAGAGAGGATAGACAAGAACAAAAAACTTAAGGAGATAGGTATGCGTATAGCTATAAATGGTTTTGGGCGGATAGGTCGAACTTTTTTGCGAGTGCTTCTTGAAAATCATGAGAGAGCAAAAAAAATAGAGGTGGTGGCGATTAATGTGGGCGGAGGCGACGTAGCGGCGGTGGCGCACCTGTTTAAATATGATACTACTATGGGAACCTATGAGGGGATGGTTGCGGCGGTGGGGAATATTCTTACTGTGGGGCATTATAAAATACGGCTGTTGGCAGAAAAATCTGCAGAAGCTCTCCCGTGGCGTGATCTTAATGTTGATTGGGTAGTTGATTGCTCCGGACATTATACCAAGGCGGAAGATGCCTACCAACATATCCGTGCAGGTGCTAAAAAGATTCTTATTAGCGCTCCGGCGCATGGGGCCGATTGTACTATTATTCCGGGTGTGAATGATCAGAAATATGAGCCAAACAACCATATTATTGTCTCGTTAGGCAGTTGCACCACTAATGCGCTAATGCCTACTTTAAAAGTTATTCAGGAAGCCTTTACCATAGAGACAGCCTTTGTAGTAACAACGCATTCTTATACCAATACGCAGGCTCTGTTGGATGGGGGAGCTTCATCATCGCATGATCTGCGTAAGCATCGTGCAGCTCCGCTTAATATAATTCCAGCGTCTACAGGGGCGGATAAGTTGGTGGGGGAGATTATTCCTGCGCTTGAGGGGAAGGTTGCTGCGGCGGCTATTCGGGTTCCGGTTTCTAATATTTCATTGTTAGAAGTTACCTGGAGCTCGGGGCATGAACTTACAAAAGAATTGGTGCTTAAGGCGTTTGATGATGCGGCTAAGGGTGCGTTAAAATGTATTTTAGATACGACCGATGAACAGTTGGTATCGTCTGATTATATCGGCAATCCATGTTCTGTGACTATTGATCGTCCGCTTGTTAATGCGCGTGGGCGTATGGCTACGGTGTTTGGATGGTATGATAATGAATGGGGCTATTGCTGCCGGTTGGGGGACTTCTTGGCTAAACAGGTATAGTGGATTTAAACTAATCAGGAGCGAGTTAGCGTTTATGACTAACTCGCTCCTGATTAGTTTAAAAGCTTAAAGCTTTTGTTAAAGCTCTAAAATTATGCAGCAGGAGCTGCTACAGGTTTAGTTTCTTCTTTTTTGCAGCATTTTGAGCAACATTTCTTTTCGCAGCATTTCTTTTCGTTTTTGTCGCAGCGATATTTGCAGCCGCAGCACTGAGGTTCTGGGCATGGTTTAGGCTCGCAGCATTTTTTCTCGCAGCATTTCTTAGGACAACATTCTTTCTTAGGACAACATTTTTTCTCACAACATTTCTTTTCGCAGCATTTTTTCTCGCAACATTTTTTAGGGCAGCATTTCTTTTCGCAGCCGCAGCATTTCTTAGGTCCTGGACAACTGTTGTCTTTTGGCTCTTCTGCGAATATCATTCCACTGGAAACAATCGCAACACCAAGAAGCGCTAGTAAGGTGCTCTTCATAATCCTCTCCTATAGGTAGGTTGGTAACACATGGGTAAACGTCTTATGAAACGTTCCCCTTTCTTTTTTCACTCTTAAGTATCTCACACGGTGGTTTCAAATTGCAATACTTTCTTTTAAAACCTTTTTCCGCGTTTAGTTTTCTCCTCTAAAAACCCGTGATTCTGCGCTTTTTTCAGGCTTTAAGCCTATCCTTATCACGAGCCCTGTTGTTGCCCTCTATCCTTACATGAGAGGGGGGTGGAACGCAAGTATTTTATGTGGCGATATTTTTTAGAGCCCGTGCAAGGTGGTCCAGAGCGTGTTGTGATTTATTAACTTGTTCAAATATTTTTTTAAATTCGATAGCTGTTTGTAAGGTTTTAAATTCTGAGAATAACACTGAATTTTCTAAAAGGGTGTCGGTTAAGGTTTGCATTTTGAATTTTGTTAAGTCGAAACAGTCAAGAAGTATTTCTGGTGTATTTGGTAGTATCCAGAGTTTCATGCTTTCCGGGAGATATTTTTCTGGAGTTTTTTGATCTTCTAAGATTTTAAGTCCTACTAGATTTAGGTAGATGCTTTTATTGTCGTCTGATCCTAAAAAATCAAGTATTACAGAGGTGTCTATGGCTATATCTATGACTAGGTTGTTATTATTTTTAAGCTTGAAATCATTCGCGACATACTTATTGTTACTTAAGAAATCTTTAGGTTCATTGTTTAAAAATTGAGTATAGAGATATGCAAAAAGAGGTTGGAATTGGATTGTTGGAGGTTTTGTTGCAAATGGGATCCAACTGGCAGTTTCAAAAGGTTTTTGGTTAAGGACCTTTGTTTGAAAATCGCCTTGAGCTTGATTGAATTTAAAAGGCCATTCGTTATCTTTGACCTCTAGCACGGCTTGTGCGGAGTGTGCTAGTAGTGCAGTGAGTAGTGTGAGTACGATGTAGTGTAGTGTTTTCATACTAATTCCTTATTGTTACACGGGTTACGACCAACCCCTAGTAGTGAAAAATTAGGGGTTGGTCGTAAGAACGGTTTTTATGGTTTTGCGATGGCTTTTAAGGTACGGGCGAGGTTGTCAAAGATCTTTTTGCTTCCTGCTCCTATTTTCCCTAATGCAGCGTCAGCGGCTACAGGAATTTTTGAACCATAGGTTTCCAATTGAGATATTTTTTCTAGGTCTGTTTGAAGGAATTTAATTTGATCTGGTGTGAGATCATCTATATATTTTATTGCTTTTTTAATATTTTCCGAGCTTCCTCCTACAATACCTGCCTTTAAACCGATGTCATTGCCAGCAGTTTGTATCTTATGCTTTAGTGCTTGATCGATTATTTTGTCTGTAATGTCTAACTCAACTTTTCTTTTCTCTGTATGTGCTTTCTCTGAAAGAGCTTTTATAGGGACTGTTTTTTCTTCTTCAGTTAGATCTTTATAATCGGTTTTCTTAAACTCATTCGTAAGTTTTTCACTCAGGCTGATTAACTCTTTATTGATGGAATCCCGCATTTCTTCAGGCTTGCCAGATAGCTTGTCAAAGAAGGTTGCCTTAAATTTATATTCGTCTTTGTTTGCTATCTCTTGAGTTTTAATTAGCTGTTCTTGACGATCGTCACTTTTTTTAGGATTGTCGATTTTTAATTGAATTTCATCCGCTTTTTCTTTGCCAAGTTTATCAATTGCAGATTCAAAATCGGATTTGATGTTTTTAAAATTGACGTCATTAGGGTCTGCTGTGTAGGTGATTAGGTCGAATTTATCTTTGGTGGTAGTTAGTTTGTTGGCAATAGATGTCTTTTCGTTTCCAAGAGTAGTGACATCATTGCTTGTGCCGAGTTTATTAAGGTCATTTTTAAGGGCTAACAATAGTAGTTCTGTTTCATGTTTTGCAAGGACTGGGGCGGTTTTTTCCTTCATGCCATCTATCATGGCTTTTACATCGAAATCGCCTTCGGTTGCAATTTTTTTTACTCCGTCCAAAAGGGTTGTGAGTTGAGTGTTAGCATCGATCATTGTTTTGGTTTGATTGATTGAATTTACAAATGTGGTATATAAAGTCTTTAGTTCTTCATTGACTTTATAATTTAGTATTTCTTCGATTTTGTTTAATCTATCTGTTTTTGTAGTTTCAACTTCGTTTATTGTTTCGGTGATTACATTTTTTAATTCTTGATTTGCAGTGTTATCTAGTTCAGTTTTTATGTTTTTGAAAGTGGTGGATATTTTTTTATATTGAATCCCAAGATCTTTGATAGAGGTTGTTGGATCAAGCGTTGTATCAAACTCTTCTGTGAGCGTTTTTTTTAATGCCACAATACTGGTTATAGTATTATCATAGGCTTCTTTTTCCAACTCTTCTTTTGTTTTTGAGAGGGCGCTTTTTTCCTTTGTTAGCTTTTCAAGGAGAGTTGTAATTCTTTCTGCGATGGGGGCATTATTTTTGGTGTCGATTTTTTTTAGTCCTTCTAGAGCACCATCATAGTAGAGTTCTTTTTCTGATTTTCTTGTCACCAGGTTTAATCCTTCCTCGAGTATTTTTAGTATGTTTTTAATTTCCTTTATTTCTTTTGAATAAATTTGTTCAAGAATATCATCTGTGGTTATTTTTAAATCCTCAAAGATCGTATCTTTTAAGATGTCTTTTGTAGTGAGTTCGGCAAGGTCTATACTGGCCCAATCAAAATAGTTCAGAAGATCTTGTTTTGTAGTGGGGTAGGTTATTTTGGTTGAGTTCATGCTTGCAGGAAGAGAGGTGTCGGGTGTATTTGCATCTCGGAGTACTTTTAGTCCTACAAGGTTAAGATAGATCTGTTTATTGGTGTCTGATTTTAGAAGTTTGAGAATGGCTTCATTGACGTATTTATTCGCGGCTTTTGCGGCTTCGCTTTTGCTTACATCTGGTTGTTCAAAATTAATTTTATTTTCTTTCGCAGAGCACCAACTTGCCCACAGTAGATCTTCAACTTCTTTTCCAGAGCTCCATTTATTTTGTCTTTTCCAATACCAGAAGTAGAGATAAATATAGAGTGGCTCGAATTGTATTTTGGGGCCGAGTTTTGCATAGGCTTTTTGGCTGAGGACGTTATCAATGAACGGACCTGTGTTTTTAGGGCCCGCGATGAGCCCTCCAGGTGTTGTTTCAATTTTTTGATTAAAATTATAGGGCCAGGCATCATCTGTAAGTGTTGGGGGCGCGCAGTGCATAGATTGCACGAGCAGGACGGTTACTACGGTTGCCGTAATTATACTAATTCTTTTCATAATTCTACACTCACTTTTTTAGGGATGGAATACTCTCTTGACCTTAAGGATTATATGAATCTGGATTTTTCTGCAACAGTTTGTGAGGCTAAATTTAGGAAGGTTTTAGGGGGGTTATGAGAAAGGGAGCCCTTTGCGGGGTCCCCCTTTTTAAGACGGGATTTTTTTGCCTGTGCACGTGTTGTTGAGAGAATAGCCTTAGAATGTTGTTGCTACGTTTGCGAGGGATTTGGCGAAGTTGTTAAAGATTTTCTGTTCTTCTTTGAATTCTTCAAGTTCTTTAAGAGCATCTGTTGCAGCTTGAATTATGTCTTCATCAAGGAAGAGAGGATTGGAGACGATTTTTAGGTCAGTAGTGTTATATTGAGTGTCCTCTTTGTTGGTTTTAAGATAGTCTTTAATATTTTTTATATAATCTTTTACCTTTGTGAGATTAAGTGGTTGTGTGGTTAAATACTTTCTGAGATGAGGATTTTGTATTTTTTTTATGAGAGTGCTCTGTTCTGATTCTATGAAAGCTGTTATCTCTTTCATATAGAACGTTAATGGCTCTTGTGGGTTGAAACCCGCGTCCTTTACGAGCTTTTCGGTAGAGGTGCCAAAATTGTTACAAAGAAGGCCAAAATCTTTTTTGGTTGTAGCGTTTGTCAATTTGGGTTTGAGTTCTTCGATTAATTGATTTACTTTGGTTGCAATACTGTTCCAGACCGCATCCGTTATTTGTTGATTAGTTTCAGTAAGTGTTTTTGGTTTGTTTAATGTTGCAAAGAGTGTATTTGTTAAGACATTTTCCACAAGTGTTGTTATATCAAATTCATCCAATTTGAACCACTTTAGCAATTCGTCTAGCGAAGTTGGTAAGTTTCCTGGTAAAGTACTATTAGGCCATTGAGTAGCTGCTCCAAGATGTAGTGCAAGTAAATTAAGGTACATGTTTTTGTTGTAGGTGGATTTAAGGACATTGAGAATTGTGTTGACTAAAAAAGGTTCTGCCTTTTTAATTAGTTCTTTCCCATCGTTTGTAGGGGTGCCAAAAGTGAATGTTCCATCTTTAGCCAGTGTTGAATTTGGAGGAAATCTGAAGCCCTT
>CAYRPI010000052.1:7926-8382 GCA_964426225.1 uncultured Candidatus Babeliaceae bacterium
AAACGATTTTGCGAGCCATCTTCTTTCCGGTCAAACCAGCAGTAGAGGGCGGCATATAACGCGCGGAGAGGAGATAAGTTTTTTTGATCTCCAAGTTTATCTAAAACATTTGTTGTGAATGCCGGTACTTCTTGATCAAAATTATAGGGCCATGCGGTGTCTGAAATTGTCGGTATAACGGCTTGTGTCGCTTGCGCCAGCAGCAGGGCAGCAAAAGCCCCTGCGGTGAGACTTAAAATTTTTTTCATAAACTAAACTCCTTCCAGGATTGAATCCTGTTTTTTGTGGATGGGTACTATTCTCCTTCTAAGCTTTATACAATTCCCAATTTTTCTGCAACCGTTTGAGTTAATAAAAAAACGTAAAAATAGGTAGAAATTTTAGCAATCGATTGTGGACATAGATTATGTTCTGGGGTATAGTGTTTTAAATGCGGCGCGTAAGAGCGCTTTCGGG
>CAYRPI010000053.1:0-5629 GCA_964426225.1 uncultured Candidatus Babeliaceae bacterium
GAAGTTCCGCCTACGTGTAAGCCGCCAGCGGTTGCACCCACATATAGATCACCATTTGTAGTTACTTCACCAGTGGGTGCAATTGATATGCGGACATTTGATATTCCATTTGTAACGATGTTTAGGGGGTTGTTATCGGTTGTTCCGAGTACTGCGGTACCACCAAAGGAATTACCTCCATTACCAAAATAACTTCCGCCTGCATAGGGTGACCAGGTTAATTGTCCCGAGATTCCATTTAGTGTAAGAGCGTAACCGCTAGCTCCTAATGCGTCTGGAAAATATAAGGTATAAGATCCGGTCATGCCCGTTTGTTTTGCTTGCAAGGTAACGGTGTGTGTACTGGTATCTCTTAATGCAAGTCCTCCAAGGGAAGCTTGATTAGCTATGACAACGTCGCCGGTAGTCTTTTCTACTTTAAGATTTTCTGTGGTTCCACCATCGGTGCTGACTACTATTCCGTCGGTGACGGTGCTTGGGGTGTAGATGCGAGCAAGTTCTGTGCCAGTATTATTGTTGAAGCGGATAGCTATATCGGTATCTGGTGCAACAGGTTGCAGAATAATGTCATTATTGAAAGGGCCCACGATTAAAGAACCAGTGATTGTGAGAGATCCTTCAACGGTTAGATCACCACCTACGTGTAGATCATTTATGATATTTACATCATCAGGCAGTTCAAAACCGGAGATGTTTTCTGGACCTGGATTTGGAGAGCCTGTGTTTATTACTCCCCCTGGCTGTAGCGGAAGGCGTGGAGCACGAAAACTAGGGTTTCTATCAACCTTTATTAATAAAGCATCTTGCGCAATCATATCCTTTGCAGATTCAAGTTGAGTAACTAATGTTTTGAGCGCTTCGTCACTTTGAATAGCGTCGTGCCGAGCATTAAGAATAGCTTCTGCTTGAGTGATGGCAGCATGAGTTAATTCTTTGGGGGCAGATTTATTTCCGCGGGCACTGCGTTTTTGGAAGGCTTTTATGGAAGTTACGGAGTCTTCTGGCGTTGCAAGGGATGCAATTTTATTTATAGTATCGGTGATGGAGGTAATGGAGGTGGTGGAGCAAAGTTCTGTTCCAACAAAGAGAAATTCTTCTGGTGATGCGACTATTTCGCGCATCTCTTCAGCTGTTAGCGGGATGCATATTTCATCGCTCGCAGTGGCAAGACCACTAAATAATAAAACAATTGCGCAAAATATGCGCCTAGAAAGGTGTTGCATAAGCACCACTCCTTATCAGGGTTTAATCCTGTTTTAAAAAGACCATCATTACTACCTTCGCCTACTATAATCATTAGGCAAGAAAAAAGTCTAGATCTCATAATTTTATTTAAATTATAAAATCTAGACTTTTTTATAAGGATTCTAGGCGAAAATGTACATGTGTCGTTTAAAAAGAAGCGGGAGTTTTTTATTTATTTGTGTTTACACCTTGGTGTGTTTAATTTTTGGGATTGTTACAAAGTTTCCTAAAAATGATTTTATCGTGAACATGTCTTGAGGTCGTATATAAAGCTCAATAGGGTTTGTAGTTGTACGGATATTACCTACGTGCCGTCGAATACTACCTGTTGTTACGGATGCTTCACCGTTATTATTAATGGTTGTGCTTGTTGTGCGGTCAGTGGTATATTCTGGCGAAATAGAGGTGTGTTGGGCTAGTGTATGATAAACATAGATTTCAAAATTGGTGTAGCCGTTGTGCGTGGCTCCATCTATAAGATTTTTTAGAGTGGCTACGGTTCCACCGCCTTTTGTTTCATCGATATAAATTTTTTCAGAAAATTCTGAAGAGTCAATTTGTGTAGTGTTAGGCCGGTAGATAAAGTAATTTCCAGACCAATTGGTAGACCACTCAGTTGTGGTAGTACGGTCTGGGTTGTTGTTATCGTTTAAAGCATCAACAAGGGCCGTGCGATAGATGCGTGAAACGAGGGGGTCGTATAGTCCATATCGTGTGATACACCGTCCGGTCGTTTGCAAAATGGAGCTCTTGGTCCATGAGTCGACATCATCTTTAATGGATGTTGCTCGGGCAATAGCATTTGGATTGTTTTGGATAGTTGGATTGCCTGTTTTTAGGTTTGCAACGGGAGATTTAAGTGCTTCTGGTGCGTTGCGTATGAGCGAGGTAGTAAAGGTTTGGTAGATGTAATTGGCTAGTACGTAGGTGCCTAAAACGGTTCCAGATCCAATTAATAAGCTTGTTAACGGATAGCGTTGCATAGTGGTAACGAGTTTTTTTAGTGACAACGTATTTTCTTGAGAGTAAAAAGGATGGGAGTATGAAAAATAGTTTGTTCCTGGTGTAAATACTGTTGGAGACGGGGTGTGTACTATAACCGGAACGCTTGGAGATAGCTGATAGGGTTGGTAACTGTTTGATGGGATTTTTGTTGCCATGGTGTGTGGTGCATAACTTATGCCTAATGCACATATAAGAACCGTTAGAGTATGTAGAGTATGGTGATTTATAGAAGATTTAATAGTCATAGTAAAATTCCCCCAGCGAATAAAAATATCTATTTCTAGTTTTGCAAAAAGGGCGCAAAGCGTCAAGGTAGGTTAAATTGACGCGGTTTTTTAGGAGAGAGAATAAAGGTCTTTTAGACCTGAATCGTAATCGATAGGAGTTTTTCCTTGTGTGTCTTTTGCATAGCGGTCTACTCCATTTATTATAAGGATACGTGCAAATTCCTTATAATGTTTTAGAGCGGCTATGTGTAGGGGTGTGCGCCCCTTATGGTCTTTTGTATTAAGTGGATATTTCCGGCTAAGAAGGTAATAGAATACTTCTTCGCTAGAATTCTCTATGGCAACGGCTAAGAGAGAGGAGCCATCTGATGTGCACAGGTCTGTTTTAAATCCACTATTTGAAAATAGAAAATCTAGCTCTTTATAATGAGGCAGTTTTGAGGCTTGAATAATGGCTGCTGCACTATCAATGCCATTCTCAGTAAAAAAGTTTATTAGGTCGGAACTGCTTGCAGTGGCCGCTGCAACTAGGAGTGAGATTTTGTCTTGGATGGATAGGACTGTTTTTTTAAATAATATCTTTGTTGCCTTTAGGTTGCCGCAGAGAGTTGCACACATTAGAGGGGTTTTTCCCGTTGATTCTTTTGCCGATGGATCTGCGCCCTGGTTAAGCAAAAGATTAATTTTATTCCAGTCTCCGGTGATCGCTGCTAGATGGAGTGGGGAGAGTTTATTGTTTTTGTGGAATTTTATGTATCCACCATTTTCTTTAAGAAGCTTAATTAGATTAGGCGCATTTATTTGTGTGGAGGATAGAGTGGGGGTAATGTTCTGATTAAGTATAGTTAATAGATTTTTCCCAAGGAGCATCTCTTGTGACGGGATTGATTCTTGTTTTTTGATATTGTCACATCCTTGTGCCAAAAAGGTAAAGAAAAGTGGCAGATGCAATAGGGAGTAAGTAAATTTTATCATGTTTTTCCTGAAGTTAAGAGGGCCCATCTTCAAGCTTTAAGCTTGTACAGGATTTAATTTTGTTCATGGTTAAATCCTGTTTGTTGACTCTACTATAAACCACGACGCCCCCAAAAACGCAACAAATTTTTTTATATTTAAAATCATTGCGAGTTGATAATTGATAATAGTAATATAATAACAAGATTTAAGTAATCGGTAAAAACTAGTTTTGGGGGAGGGGTGATAATGGAATTATATGATCACAATGAGGAGCGAGCGGTATTTGCGCGCTTGTTGCCACTGTTAATTCTTTTTTTTATGCTTTTGTTGCAGTTTGGATTGCATGCTTGTTGTGATGAGTCACGGCGGTGTGTCTGTGATGATAGTGGGTCTAGTCTGACAGTTTTAGAGCCATTTAATGAGCAGCGAGTTTGGATTGATCAAGATGTAGAGGGGCATACGCTTATTTGCAAGCAACGTGTATTGTTATCGCCTTATTTTTATAGGGATGCCGATATCTATTGTTCGCGTGCAGTGCCTATGGCGGCATCTGTGGCTGGAGCAAAGCGGGGTGATATCTGCTGGAAGGCAGATGGCATTGTGCTTTGCGAAGAATCAGATGGTACGGTGTTTAAGCCGTAGAGCTCTGATGAGATGTTACTAGATCATTTCAATTGCAGCAAACGTCTACTACAAATACCCCTATGTCATCAATGACTTCGGAGGGTAATTCGGCAACTATAGGCCAAAAAACCATAAAATAAACTTCGGTGTAAAAATACGAAAATTGAAAAAGATTGAATACTGTTCCTCTGTCTGTTACCCTAAAAAATGGATAATTAGGGCCGTAGCTCAGCTGGCAGAGCGCGCGCGTCACATGCGCGAGGTCACCGGTTCGAGCCCGGTCGGCCCTACCAAAAAAATTGGTTATAAAATAATAGGCTCCGAATTTTTAAGTTAAGATTCGGAGCCTATTATTTTGTTATGCTTCTACATCTGGTTTATCGTTAGTTTTTATACATATTGTATATGGGTGTTGACGAGGTTTGCGAATGCTTTAAGGTTTGGAATGACCGCATCCAGTATGTTGGTTGCCACTTTTTGAATTGTCGTTAGCTCATCATTAAAGAGGGAGTTTAGCCTTTCATTCGGGCCTTTGAAAGGTGCCAGTTTACCATGGATTTGGGCTTCTATTTTTTTCATAATAGTTGTAATTGCTGGGGATTGTTCCAATTTACCTGCAAGGGTGATAAGAGCGGCTTTTTTGGATTCAAGGAATACCGCCAATTCTATGAGAGATTTTTTCCAATCGTTGAATGTAGCTTGGTTCAATTCTGTTTTGTTTGTGATCACGTCGATAAGCTTTCCAATGGCTCGTTTTCCTAATTTATTTGCTCTAAACTCATATCCAAAGGTTTCGTCAAGCTCATTGCCTAATTTGTCAAATTCAGTTCCAGCTGTTTTTAGCGTTTGAACATCGGTGCTGATGGCCTGGGCTATTTTTTGTAGCCGTTCGGTCTCTTTTTTCTCACGTTCAAGTTCTTGCTTTTTGTTATATTCTTGTGTCTCTTGTAGGGCTCTCTTCTCATCCTCGGGGGTTTTTACTTCTATTTCCAATGGACCTATATAAGCTGTATATGGAACAAATGCTTGCTCGGTTGGCTGTACAGGTTCTTGAGGTCCTGCGGCTACGGCAATCATTGTGGGAGCGCTGGGCTTGGTAGCTTGAGGCTGGACTGGTTTTGTTGTTGAAGCTTTTAATTTATCCATGCGCGGAGCTGCAAATGCTTCTCCTGCAAAAAGTACTCCTACAAGTACGGTGAGTGATAAAAATTTAATTGTTTTCATGTGCCTACTCCTTCTAAATTGGTTATATAGGTGTTACTAATAAATGGTAAAAAAGAATCAGAAATAATTCTTTTAATTTACTCTTCTTATAATTAGTTTATCAAATATAATTTCAAACAATCAATAGTTTTTTTAATTATAAGGAAATGCTTGATCATGAGATGTTTTGTTATAGACAGGATATGGAGTGGGATACTAGTTCTTTGGAGCGGGTATCAAAGAGTTCGAAGACAAAGGTCTGTTCTTCCGCCGCGTGAGCGGGGACAAAGAGATATTTTTCTATAGTTTCGTAGGGTTCTAATTCAAACGCATCAACGGGGCCTAGGGTTATTTTATGCAGCCAGCGG
>CAYRPI010000053.1:5639-8379 GCA_964426225.1 uncultured Candidatus Babeliaceae bacterium
GAGGAACTATTACGATTGGAATTAGGGGCCAGAAGAATATAAGTGCAGGGAGTGAGAGCCAGCAGACTCGGGAAGAGGTATCGTATTGAACCAGTGGGGCAATTTCTTCCACAGAAAAGCGTTCAAGTAAGCAGTAGCTGGGGCGGAAGGTATAACTTTCTTCACCATTATTTGTTAGTTTGAGATGTAAAATTTCTATATCTTCTTGAATAAGATTTACGCCTAAAAATATTTTTTTGCATGCCGCTTCATCGAGCCAGTGGGCAGATAGATGAAGGCCTTCTTTCCCTTTGCTACGCATTTGTTTGACGCGAGGGTGAGCATTAGGATGTTTTCTTTCTGACCAGAAACATCCGGGAAGGAGTAGTAAGGTGCTTAAAAGAGAAATAAATAGGTTCTGCTTTTTTATCATTGTCTGTCGATTAAAGTATACTTTTATGGCTATATTTTAACCTAATTTAGTCAACAACGCAAAAAGAGCCTTTTTATGATTAGACCTTTTTTATTGGGTTTTCTGACCTGTTTTACCGTTGGTTCTTCGCAGGCTCTGTTACGAGAGTTTTTTGAAGAGCTGGATGCCTTGAGTAGCTTTAATCAGCAGAATCGTGCCGCGGTATATGAGGGGGTATCCGCTGCAGTTCGCGCCTCATTAAAAAATTCTAGTAAGAAGGAGGAGGGGGGTTCTGGAGAGGGAGGTGCAAGGACACCCTTTGACCACAAGATGCAGGTCTCAGGATTTAATCCGGTTGTGCAAGATCCGACGCCCAAAACATTTGATGATCTGCCAGGTATGTCTGAAGATGTTCGGGAGATAGTAGATTTCTTTAAGAATGCAGAGCATTTTAGTAGAGTGGGTGCACGGATCCCGCGTGGGGTTTTGCTTTATGGCCCTCCGGGGACGGGGAAGACTTCTGTTGCACGTGTCTTGGCGCATGAGTGTGGTGCGGAATTTTTTACGGCTAAGGGGTCGGAGTTTATAGAAATTTATGTGGGGGTGGGGCCTAAGCGGGTGCGAGAGCTTTTTGAAAAGGCACGTGCTTGTAAAAAGGCGATTATTTTTATAGATGAGATTGATTCCATTGGCGGTCGGCGTAGTTTGAATGTAAATAGTGAGGTTCTTAGTACGCTTAATGAGTTGTTGAGTCAGATGGATGGCTATGCGCAAGTTACTAATGTATTAGTGGTTGCAGCAACCAATCGTATTGATATTCTTGATCCTGCATTGTTGAGGCCGGGTCGGTTTGATCGGGTTGTCTATGTTGGTCTACCAAGCAAGGAGACGAGGCTCTCTATTTTAAAGTATTACTGCTCATTTATTCCCTTTGCAGGGTCCGAAGAGATGCTCGCTAAACTGGCACTTGAGTCAGAAGGGCTTTCGGGAGCCCAGCTAAAGAATGTGGTTAATGAGGCGGCGGTTCGGGCTGGGCGGCGTAAGGCTTTGCAAGTTGAAGGCGATGATCTTGTGCAGGCTTTTAAAGCACTAAAGGGGAGTGGTGGATAAAAAATTAGTATTTTTGGTATACTGATACCTATAAAAGTTTCTAAAGTACGGGGGTGTTTCAATGGAATTATGTAGAGAATTAAAACGTGGATTAACCTTTCTAGGGCTAGTTATTGCTTGCTTTTTATACGCGGGTAATGCCTCTGCGGTTGCTGTTCCTATGGTGCATACCGTTGATGAACAGTCTATTGCTCAGTTGAATCTAGTTTTACAGAAGAATATTGAACTTCTTTCCATGGTAATTAGAAACAATATCAGGCGCTTAGCCTTCGCGGCTACAGGCGTTGCTTTGGTTTATATTGGTCTGTCGATGGTACGAGATCAGTTGAAGAATTCTCCGCACATTCAGTTTCCAGGATTGAATCCTGAGGAAGGTCGGGATTTTTCTCATAATGTTAATACGCCAGCGCCCATAGATTTTTTTAGCACACTCTCTCCCGAGCGTCGCAAACAGTTGGCCATTCTATTTGGGCTTGGTTCTGTGGGTGTGGGGTTGGGCTGTGTTCTCTTTTGTGACCGCTTGTAATAGCAGCTTATAGAAGTTTTTTGACTGCGGCGACAATAGCCGTAGCATCAATGCCTTCAAAGTTACGTAATTCTTCCGGGGTGCCAGAACGTGGCAATTTAGTCACGGCTAGGCACTCCGCTTTTTTAATAGTGTTGCGCAGTTCATACATAATAGCTTCCCCCATTCCACCTGCTTGATAATGGTCTTCAACGGTCACTACCTTGCCTTTGCAGGCAGTAATAGCTTCTTGTAACTTACGTAGGGGAAGGGGTTTAATACTGTAACAATCAATAACGCGTGTAGAGACCCCTTCTTCTGCAAGTAGTTCATGCGCTTTTAAAGCTTCAAAAACTGTTATTCCGGCAGCCACAATGCAGACAGCATCCTGCGCGCTTGTTTTTAAAATCTTGCAATCACCTATCGCAAACCGGTCTTTGTGCGCATAGAGTACGGGTGTTTCTGATCGTGTTGTGCGTAGATAGCTTATCCCTTCCTCATACTCTGCCATTAATTTAACACAGGCTGCTGTTGAAACGGCGTCAGAAGGGTAGAGGATTATACTTTCAGGGATGGTGCGTATCATCGCTATATCTTCTAATCCCATTTGCGAGGGGCCATCTTGCCCAATCGAAACTCCTACGTGCGACCCCATTAAACGTAAAGGTACACGGCCTATGCCTGCCATGCGTATCTGGTCAAAAGCCCGTGTTAAAAAGGATGCGAAGGTTGAG
>CAYRPI010000054.1:0-8363 GCA_964426225.1 uncultured Candidatus Babeliaceae bacterium
CACTTATTATTCAAAAACAGAACTCCCAGATCGTGGGGCTGCTCTGCTTCTTGACTTTTCTGATGAAGCAAATAAAAGATCTCTGGGATAGAGGACTTTTCATAAACCGGCGCAAAAAATTCATGAGTTGGGTTGTTTGCAAGGGCAAGTGCGAACGTAAAACACTCCCTACTGCAACGGAAAAACCAATCAACCAAACCTTTATTTTGTAAAAAATCGGGCTTTATATTTTTTACAAATTTTGACATCGTATCAACTCCTTCACCCCAAAAAGGCGCTTGATCACCATAATAAAGATCTGTAAAGCCAGCAGATTTAAAATATGAATAAGGTTTCTTGCCCATCTTTTCTACAAAATTCCTTACAAAAGACCTATCCCTCAGTAATTTTCGATTAAGATTGTATGAGAGCTTCTCGCTGTTCTCGCAAAGCCACGCATCATCCACCTGGTTAATAAACTTATCTACAACCTCGCTCTCAATAAGCATGCTGAAAATCTCGGCAGGCGGTGTTTGCTCAATAAACTCTTTAAACGGGCTCTGCCTCGCATGCTGAGCAAGAATTTTGACCACAGCTTTATCTACATTTTGTTCCAGCTCACCACTCCCATAAGCAACTTTTTTGAAATCAATTAATTTCACTATCTGCTGTTGTAATAGCAAACTCTTCAAATCCTGAGCCGCCCATATGCGATACACATTTTGCAAATTATTCCCAAAAAGAGGCCGATATAGATTAATCCCCGGCTCTGGACTGTAGAAACAAGTTGAGAAAGGAAACACCTTTCTATCTATTTCATAGGTCTTTGAAAATTTTTCAATATCAAATCCTGCGGCCCCACCAACCATTTTCTTAGGCTTAACTAATACATGGGTTTGTCCAACCTTTACCTTTGTCGCACGCACCTCTTTACTCTGCAAATCTTTGACAAATACCTTAATCGACCCCACCCGATTCCCCTTCGCCTTAAATTCAACTATCTGCTTTTCTGAGCTCAAGAGAGTGCCCAAGTTTTCAAAACTGAAAGCCTTCGTCTCAAACAGGTAATTAAAGGCTTCAAGAATATTGCCTATAAAAGCCTTTATCGCAAAATCCCAATATTCTAGATCCCCTCGCCCCTCTTTACGCTCTGGGTCAGACAGAACAAAAAACTGCGCCTTACGCAGGGTAGGATCATTAATACTATGATCGGCAAACCGCTCAACAAAATCTTTAATCAACAGTTTAGATTGAAATTTTTCTGGTAAAAGCGATATATCATAACAACAATCCACATGTCGAGAGAGAATAAGCTGCAATACGGCCCACACCGCACATTCACAACAATCTCCCACTTTAGTTAATTGAGATTTTTCACTGCCCTTGGAGAGAATAAGGTGCATATACATCCACTCAATTAAATCATGCTTAGGCAAACATGCATAAAACAGATCCGCCTTTGTCGGATTCAAAACCTTACAGGAATAGAGCTTTTCACTGTATTCTCTGTCATAGCGAAGCTCTAGCCACTCTTTGGTTGCAACTTTATTAGGATCGGCACTAAACCACTTCTTCTGCTCATTCGAACAATTTTCATAAAATCCCTTCAAGAACTCAAGATACTCTGCCTTGGTCTCTGCCCTTGCAATCGCAAAAGCATTAAGAACCAAAAGCGGCACTTGACAGTCATAAAGAGCAACCGTAACTTTCTCATTCTTATTTTTAGACTTTGTTATAGACGCTCCATTCACCACTTTTATTGCATAATCCATCTGCTCTGCAACTAAAAATGGCGACTGTTGACTTGCTATAGCACATTTATAAAGCGAAGTTTTTTCTCCCCCTTTGTTATTAATGGCCTTAATCTGTTTTTTTATTTCCTTAACATCGTATAGCAGCGCTGCAAAGAACCCCAGATTATACTGCGAAACCTTCCCAAAAAAACCCACCTTCGTCGGCACAACAGGATCTTCCGGAGTAACTTGGTTAAACATTTGCTCAACAAACTTGATAAGCTCATGTTTGGGGTTGCAGTATTTACGCACATTTTCCGCAAACGTTTTACCCAAACTTCCTGCAACCACTGGATTTAGAAAACAATCAAGATTGACAAAATCAAAGCCTCGTAGCGATGAAAGCGGGAGGGGATACAGTGCCAATGCAGACAAAATAGCGCAACAGGCCAGAGTAATTCTTAATTTCTTAAACATCGCAGTCTTCCTTTTTCTATATTAATTATTGAATAAAATTTTATTTAAAAAATATTGCCTATAGCTAATAATTTATATTATTTATCAAATTTGTCTATAAAAAACTCACTCCTCTCTATTAGCTCCGACCAATTGCTAATAATGCCTGCTCTGGTAAGCTAAAAAAGAAATCAAATGTGCCTCTGCTTACAAAAGGCCAAGGAATCAATGACCTCTATAAATAAAAGTCTTCAACAGACAACTACTTCCGCTTTCGAGCGTCTTTTAACCGTAAAAAATTCTGCTGAACTCGAAGCCCTTAAAACCGAATTTATCGGTCGACAGGGCATTGTTGCTCAACTCATGGATGAACTAAAAAACCTCTCTCTTGACGAAAAGCGTATTTATGGCCCTGAGCTTAATAAACTCAAAAAAACCTTAACCGACGCCTTTTCTGCAAAACAAGAAGAGCTTGAACAGCTTATCTTAAAACAAAAAGCTGATCGCGCATCCTCTTTTGATGTCACCGCCTACCGGCCAGGAGACCTCCATGGCAGCTTACATCCAGCCTCTTATGTTATAGAAGAAGCTGAAAATATACTCATGTCTATGGGCTTTGAAATTATCGATGGGCCAGAAGTTGAAAGAGATGAAATTAATTTTGAAGCTCTTAATATACCGAAAAACCACCCTGCCCGTGATTTACAAGACACCTTCTGGTTAACCATTCCCCAGCTTTTGCTGCGCACACATACCTCATCTGTTCAAATTAGAGGCATGCAGCAGCGGCAACCGCCCCTTGCCCTAGCAACAACAGGCCGCTGTTATCGACAAGAAGCCACCGATGCCAGCCATGACTTCACCTTTATGCAATGTGAAATCATGTTAGTTGACAAAAAGGTCTCTCTCGCCCATCTATTCGCAACGGCCAAGCTTTTCCTTCAAGGACTATTCAAAAAAGACAAGCTAGAAATTCGCATACGACCTAGTTATTTTCCATTCGTTGAGCCTGGACTTGAAATGGATATGTCATGCCCGTTTTGCGCAACCGGATGCTCCGTATGCAAAAAAAGCCGTTGGATTGAAATCGGTGGTGCGGGACTTATTCACCCTCATGTCCTAAAAGCTGTGAATATTAATCCAGAAGAATACAGCGGTTTTGCATTTGGCTTTGGGCTAACACGCTTAATGATGCTCAAATACGGCATTGATGATGTACGGCACCTACACAGCCCTAAAATAGATTTTCTCAAACAGTTTTAGATTAACGGGATTGAATCCTGAAAAAGGAGAGGCATGGATATTTGTAAGTGTATCATACCAGCGGCAGGACTAGGAACAGGTTTTTTACCCTTTACCAAATCAATTCCCCGAGAAATGTTACCTCTCCTAAATAAACCTATTATTCAATACATCGTTGAAGAAGCAATCCAGGCAGATCTAAAGCACTTATTCTTTATTGTAAACGGTCGTAAAAACTTAATTGCAGATCATTTTGATGAAGAACCTTCATTAACTACATTACTCACAGAGCGAAATCAAGAACACCTTTTGAACGGTATAAGTCGTCTTGCACGACAAGCCTCTTACACCTTTTTAAGACAACCTGATCCCATGGGGGCGGGACACGCCGTACTTTTGGCACGGCATTGCATAGAAAAAGAATATTTTTGCGTAGCTTTCCCCGACGGCATTTTTGAGGGGCCAGAACCTGTCTTAAAACAATTAGTACGCGTCGCACGACAAGAAAAAGCTAGCGTGGTTGCTGTATACGATGTTCCCAACTCTCAAGCTCCTTTCTGCAGCATCGCTACCGCAAAAAAAATTGTATCAACCGACTTAGGCCATCTAGCCTCTATAACAGACAACCCACGCCCTCGTGACACCTCTTCTACAATGGCATTAGCAGGACGATATGTTCTATCACACCGTATCTTCTCTGCTCTTGAATACTTTAATACCCATAGCGAAAAAGATGAAGTATCCCTACATGATGCTATAAATCAGATGGTTCATGAAGGAGAACGGGTCCTAACCTATAAAATAAAAGCTGCGCGATATGATCTAAGCACCCAACTAGGCTGGTTAAAAGCTACTATTGATCTCGCATTAAAAGATCCCGCTCTCGCTCCCCATATAAAAAACTTACTGACCGAAACAAAAATGCCTATCAACCCGTCCCATTTTAGCCCTGCTCGCCGCGTTGAGAAAAGCTGCTAAAAAAAGGAATTACCGCATCCGGCGTTAAAGAGATTGATGTAATTCCACACTCTATAAGAAATTGCGCAAGCTCAGGAAAGTCCGATGGCCCCTGCCCGCATATTCCAATAGGTTTTCCCAACGCCTTAGCCTTCTTTATCACAATCTCAAGAACCTCCTTTACCGCTCTATTACGTTCATCATATAAATGACTAACCTGAGCAGAATCTCGATCAACACCTAAGATCAACTGCGTCAAATCATTCGATCCTATTGAAAACCCATCAAAATAGGGGGCATATTCATCTAAACATCGAACATTAGAAACAATTTCAACCATCATCAAAATTTCTAATCCCTTTTCACCACGAACTAGACCCTGTGTAGCCAAAAGCTCTATAACCGTCTTTGCTTCTTCAACAGAACGAACAAAAGGAATAAGAATCTTTATATTTTCAAGCCCAAAAACTGTCCGTGCCTTTAAAAGAGCCTGACACTCTAATGCAAACGCAGGAGCGTACTCCTTACTGCCATACCGTGCCGCACCACGAAATCCTAACATAGGATTTTCTTCCTGCGGTTCAAAAATAGCCCCACCCACCAAATTGCGATATTCATTACTCTTAAAATCTGTACACCGCACGGTCACGGTTCGAGGATAAAAAGCTGCCGCAATGGTACCAATCGATTCCACAAGCAAATCAACATAAGCAGAAGCCCATTGAGAAGGGGCTTCAACGCCCAACCGCTGGCTAATAAGCTTTCGCATGCGCTCATCCGCAATACGCTCTGGAGCAGCGCAAGCCATGGGATGAACCTGTATTATAGAGGCAATTATAAATTCGAGACGAGCCAACCCCACACCCTCAACAGGCAACAATGCCGTACGAAAGGCCTGATCCGGATTGCCCACATTCACCAAAATTGGTACAGATGGCCTCTTTAGATTAGTATAATCAGACTCTTTTCGATTAAACTCAAAAACTCCATCGTACACTGCTCCCGCACCCACTGAACAATCTACCGTAATCATCTGCCCATCATGGATACGTAACGTCGCATCATGCGTTCCAATAACCGCAAGAATCCCAATTTCACGGCTTACTATAGCCGCATGGCATGTTCGCCCGCCCTTATTAGTAACAACAGCGGCCGCTTGACCCAGAAGAGGAACCCAATCAGGATCAGTCATATCCGCAACCAGAATATCTCCCGCTTCAAAATCTTCGGCTCCATCCAAAGATTCTAAAACACGCGCGCGTCCCGTAACAATACCATAGCCAACTGCAGCTCCAGAAACCAGCCGACTTTCAACATTCGGCGCCTTCACAAAACTATAGGTGACAATCTTGTCACGTTTTTTCTCCAGGGAATGGACGGTTTCAGGTCGCGCTTGAACTATATAAAGACCTCCACCACCTCCATCACCTCCATCACCGCCTTCGGCCTCCTTCGCCCATTCAATATCCATAGGCGTCCAGTGACCGGCAAGAGTAGAATAATGTTTTTCAATTAGCACGCCATACCGCGCCAACTCAAGTATATCATCATCACTAAGCGAGAAAGAATTTTGCTCTTTTTCGGTACACGCTTCTGCTTTTAATACCGCATGAGGCTGCTGTTCAATATCATAGACCGTAGCAACGCCAGAGCCTATACGCTCAGGGCCTGAGCCAAATAATGAGGACCAGCGTGAAAGAGCGGACTCACTTTTTTCTTTATAGATAAGTTTCTGTTTTTTACTACCCAAAAACTTTCTTATAATGGGACTAAATCCCTTTTCAAGCGTAGGCTTATGCACCACAAATTCATCCGGATCTACACTCCCTTGAACGACTAACTCACCTAATCCATAAGAAGACGAAATAGTAACAACATCTTTAAAACCAGATTCAGGATCTAAAGTAAACATAACGCCTGCAGACGCTTTATCCGAACGCACCATTTTCTGCACACCAACAGAAAGACCAACCGAAAGGTCGCTAATTCCCTGTTGACGACGATACACAATAGCCCGCTCTGTAAAAAGAGATGCCATACAACGCAAACAAGCGTCCAATAAATCTGCCTCTCCCTGCACATGCAAAAAAGACTCCTGTTGCCCTGCAAAAGATGCATTTGGAAGATCCTCCGCCGTTGCGGAAGAGCGGACGGCTACGTCACAATGCTCAACCGCATAGCGACTTGAAAGCCGCCGATAAGACTCAAGAATCTCCTCCTGTAAATCCTGCGGGAACCGAACACTCATAATAAGATTTCGAATCCGAAGCGCAACCTGTTCAAGCAGGTCGATATCTTCTAAATCCTGTAAAAGTGCTATTTCACGCGTTATACCCTCAACCAAATTATTTGACCGCAAATGGTGCCAATAGCCCTCAACACTTATCGCAAAGCCACTAGGCACCCGAATGCCTTGCGCAGAAAGATCATGAATCATTTGACCTAAAGAAGCATTCTTTCCACCAAACCGAGGAACATCCTGCAGCGTCATGGCCTCAAAGGGAAAAACAAAATTCTGCATCTCTAGTCCTCATCTTCATAACGATGGTAACGATGAACAGAACCCTCTTCATCATCTTCACGCTCCTTTTCAGCCTCTTCCCGCTCAACTTCATCCTCATACTGAGCTCGTTCAACCACTTCGTCGGCGTCGAGGGTGTAAAGCTCCTCTTGATAAAAATCTTTTATCATCATGTCGATATGCCGTGGGATACCAACCAAGAACTCTATATCATACGAAACATACTCCCGTAGAATCACTTCTTTCCCATCATCCGAAGGGTCATTCGTTATAACAAAAAGAATATTTTCATCCTTATTGAGAGGAATGCAACAGTTGCGAAGTAGAACATCTTTAGGGAACATAGCCACCAGATCATGGTCAAAGATAGCACCCAAAACATCTACCGCCTGGACCCCATAATATTCCTGAAGAGCCATGAGTAGATCTTCTTTTTCAACTAACCCCTCTTCCAATAAAAAATCTTCCAAATACTGCGATTCATGATTTTCAAAATCACGCTTAAGCGCCTCTCCGTCACATGCAGTCAAAATATGTTTTTTAGCTAAAATCCGGACCAATCCTTCAAGAAGATTTTCAACGCGCTCTTTTTTGAGATCAAGCTTATCATTCATCATTCGACTCCCTTTCAGGATTAAATCCTGTAAATACACCATATATTAATAGATCAAAACCATTTACCAATTGGCTCCCAGTATATGATAAAACCCACATTCCCTCCATTCCCCTCCATTACCCTCCATTACCTCCATTCCCTCCACTCAACTTCGCACTTCGTTCTACGTCGTAACTTCGTCACGCCATAGCGCAGAGCACGACGGCGGATCGGCGTATTTATGTTTTAAACCGATATAAAAAAAAGATATAGAATTGGCCAAAATTCTTAGTTTTGTAGAACAGCACGAGCAAGTCGGCTCTCCTCGAATATAAAAAAAACAAAACTCTTGCGCTTCTATCTTCTTTTAATTTAAAATTATATTAGAGATATAAATTAATGGATTATAAAAAAATTAAATTTTAAGGAGGATGGACGATGGTAACTGAAAAACAATTATTAATCTTTGTCTATATAATAACCGTTTTCACAGGAGCTCTATATGGCATTATTAAGGGACTTCCTGTAACCATAGTTCCTCACAAAGCCGGTATAATTCTTGATGATAAAATGGCCGAACGCATATGTAAACCTCTTTGCAATGGAAGTGGAGAAGCTTGGAGCGGAAAAGCTTTAAAAAGCTCTGATCCACGAAAACCAAGCTACTGCATATGCCTTCGAAGAGTATCTGCTCCAACACCCTCTATGCCACGTAAGTAAGTAAAATAATAAATCTTAACTTAAGAAAGATCTTTTATGACAACGTTAAAAAAAATTCTTACCACCGCCAGCCTCTTATTAACCCTTGGAAGTTTAAACCTAAGTGCCATCACACAGGACTATAAATATTCCGGAGTTCCTATACATGGCGGAAAAGATG
>CAYRPI010000055.1:0-8285 GCA_964426225.1 uncultured Candidatus Babeliaceae bacterium
AACTTACTACTCAGTAAAGAAAATTCCCGCAATCAACAATAGCTACCCCACCTTTCACCCCCTATTCAAAGCACTCTGCACTACCGTAAAAGAAAAACCTTCTTCAGAAAAAACTCTTACAGAAGAAACCAAAGAACTCATAGAAAATCTAACAAAAGAACAAGAGCAACTTAAAAAAGATCTCTCCTCGCTTAATGACGGTGAAAAAATCTTCGCAAAGGCCCTAATCGAACAGATTTCAACTTTATTAACTCTCGATAAAGATCAACTTAAAATCTATTACGATGAGTTAAAAACAGACCCCGACAAATTTGGCCCCGACCTTCTCGACCCTACAAACCCCTCTCCAACAAGCATAGACACTCCATTTCTCGCGTACGTAGTCTTAAACAAGACCCTGGACCAGCTCAAAAAAGGAGAAACTATTGAAAAAATAGCCGAGGACATCTACCCTATGCCCTATTTTGAAAAATATTTAGAAAAAGCAACTGAGAAATTCAATAAAAGACAAAACAAATTAAAAAGAGCCAAGACCATATCCAACAAAAAAAAATTTGACGAGGCCGAAGCCGACCTCCTGAAAAAAACCACCCTCCTAAAAACCTTTTTTAATCTTCTCCAGCAGCCCTTTTCTCAATACATAGTTCAATCATTCAATACAGTAGGCTTTCCAGAGAACTATATTGAAAAATTACTCCTCAAAGTTCCCTCTGCATTTTCTATACCCACAACCTCAGATATTTCATTAAAAATGCTGATTGCTGCAAGTAAAGACAATGCCATCATTTTAGGCTACTCCCCAGACGATAATGCGCGTACTCTCTACAAAGCAGTATCCCTTCTTCTGGCTGCCGATAGACTAAGTTTTAATCATGAACCCACAGAATTCCCTAAGAACTACGCCAACCTAGTGGCAACCACTATTTATAAATCAATTACTGGAGTCGATACAAATAATCAAGACATCCTCAATGTCGCAAAGCCAGATGTTACACAACACCCCGCCTACGCGTTGCGCAACCTAATTATCAACACAATCTCTAGTGAAAAATTCCAAAAAAATAGAACCCTTGAACCTGAAGCCCTTAAGAATATTTTGGATGGATGGATTACCCTAATCGAGAAGAAGAATGCCTCTAAAAATCTAACCGATCTTTCAAACACAGCCGAATTTCTTTTTAATCTCATTTTCTTCTGCTATCTCTCCCAGAACAAATTCCCTCCCCAAGAATTCTTCGATAACTCAATCAAAACGAAACTTCAAGACCAGCTTCTCAAAAGATTCGAGGATCAAGAGGCATGTAATAACTTCATTTCAACTTTTTCAAAACTCTATACCGACATACAGAACCTTGCACCACAACTGTTCCTAATCTCTCTTGGCCTTGACGATCTCGCTTCCAAAAAAGAGATAGCAGATAGGCTTAAGAAAAAAAAGGAAGTCCTTTCTAAAATGCAGAAGCCAGGAGCCGCCAGTTTCGCATCTGAAATCCAAAAAAGCATAGACGAACTCGCTGCAATCGTGGGAACTCCGGATGGAATAGAGCTAAAAAATGACTATAACCCTCTCTATACGGTCCGCAAAAACGCCAGAACAAACCCTACCCCAAAAAATCTCGAACTAATCTTTGAAGAAATAAAAAAATTAGCCGAGGACAAGCCAAACCCTCTCCTAGAAAAATTCGCCGCTCAAACGTTCTTAGTTATCGTACTTAAATTCTACGAAAAAAATGACGATGTAATCCCCACCATTTTTACAAACTACTATCCCGCACTTGTAGAGAAATTCTACACACCTAAGGCATTACTGCGCTACCTCAAAGAACCATTCAGCTCCTTTGCAACGTTCCACCTTAATTCACCGGATGATAGTATCAAAAATGCGATCAACGCTGTAAAAGATAAAAAACTTCAAGCGATAGAAAACTATTTTAACCCCCTCACGGTCATAGCCCCTTCAAGCACCGAAGTTCAGCTTTTATCAATCCTACTAGGGGTAGAAAAAGCCGACAATGACACGATCTTTAAAGAAAAACTACAAGAAAAAATTATCTCCATAAATAACATGGTCTCAATTCTTGAAAAAAAAGATCTAAAGAATGCGGGGCAACTCTTTGCCTCACCCCTAATCGACATCCTAAACACTCTGGCTAAGTCGATTACACCCCAAAACTTTATTCCCGACCCTAATTTTTACAATTTCCGACAAACATTTGCACAATTTGACACGGATAAAACCTTTAAAAACCTATCAAAATTGTGGGCCCCATTAAATTCACTAGCAAAAATTAAATCCGCACAAAACGCTTGTGATCAAGCAGCTACCTATATAATTGCATCCAAAGCCCTTGCACTTCTTGAAAAAGCAAAGAATCCTGCCGAAACCATTTTTACCAAACTCTATCCCACTGCTATTGAAAACTACGCCCAAAAAACGGCTCTTTTTGAACTATTAAAAAAACCATTTACCTCATTTGCCCAATTTGCTGCCAAACATTCCTCTACTGCAGGGCTCCTTAACAAAGGACTTATAGCAAAATTACTCCTCCTTGTAGCGGATGAACAATTTCTCGCCATCATCCTGGTCCCAGACGACGCCTCTACAATTTTAAATACAGAATGGAAATTGACGCTAGGCGATATAAAAACAGAGCTTTCTAAAGCGACACTCAAACAAGACCTAAGGCCTCTGGCAGAAGAAGCTCGCACACAGCTAGATGCCCTTGTAAAAAAGACGCAGACCAACATAAATTTGACCGTTAACGAAACATTTGAGACCCTTCAGAAGGCCTATCATGCTTTATTAAAAAACACATCGAAACTCAAAGAATTCTTAACTGAACTGAATACACTCTCCACTCTGGACAACCTTGAAGCCTGTGACCATTTTGCAGCCTTTGCCATTCTCTACGCACTAATAAGGTCTACGGATGAAGACGTTTATCTATCGATAGAGACCACCATAAAAACTTCTTATAAAAACTATACCTCTCTAAATAAGCTGCTAAAAAGTCCGTTAGAGTATTTTGCTATGGAAAAACTAGCGCAAGAATTGGAAAAGCTGAAGAAAGAGCGACTCGAAAAAGAGCGATTGGAAAATCTAGAACAAGAAAAACTTGAGAAACTGGAACAAGAGAGAATAAAGCAAGAAAAAATAGACGCCCCAAAGACTCAGGCTCTATTCAATAAACTCGCCGCCAGTTTAAGAGATATTGCAGTAAATGCCTAAAAATAATACCCTGGAGACCCCTATGAATCTTAAACTAAAACTTATAGGTTTTTTTCTAGGAATTCTGTACGCGCTACCAACAATAGCAGATCGCAGTCTGCCCTCTAATATTTTAATAGCCTATTCACCCAATGTAAATAAATGGGAACAAAGCGCCCTATCACTATTTTGTACTACAGAACTAAAATATATATTAGATACCTATACCATAACGGATTTCAAAAAAAATCTCTCCACTAGCAAATCTAGCGTTTTAAAAACCCTGGACGACCATTTCACATTTTTAGCTACTCTTTTTACAAAAAACTCCTCCCTAATCCAACGTATCCAAAATCTTCTCAACGACCTAAACCCAGAAGAACAAGAGGCTCTGAAAAAATTATACAATGCCCTTGCGCAAACCTACAAACCAACAGGGAATAGCAAAAGATTAAACTCTCTCCACGACTGGATAAAAAACCAGCTAACTCAATACCTTACTCCGGATAATCAAAGACTCTATCAAGTATCTGCCCTATTCTTTTCACTCTGGAGTAACAATGCTACAACCAGTATTGATCGAATAGGACCTCGAATCTACTTTTTATTAGGTTACAATGCTAACAAAGAAGCTGACTATGAGAAAGCTCTTGAAACCTATAAAAATGCGGGAGGAAACCAGGGTTTTCAAAAAAACTATGAAGAGTCTTTTAAAGCAGTTGTTCGCAAAAGCCAAAGCGCCTGGGAAGATTCAACCCCTGAGGTACAAAAAACCTTTACCGATTCTAAAGATACCTTTGCAAAAGCAAAGATTACACTTTTAGGTCAAACAACGATCGATAGTGAAATTCTTAAGGCCTACGCCCAAGCTGCCGAAGATCACCTATCCACTATACTCAGTGACAAAAAATTTTCTGAAAAAGAAACCGTCAAAGAAATTAAAAAGAACGAAATTTCCGAAGAGCTATCCCTTATTATTCGCACCCTCGTAGAAAGTGCATGGAAAGACGAAATAGGCGCCTACCAAGATCTCCTCATCTGGTCCTTTTTTGCCCTTACCATAAATCAATTAGAACAAAAAGACCTTTCCCCTCTTTGTGCTTTTTTCACAGAAAACCCTAGCCCTGATTACGCTCAGGCCGCACAAGTATTAGAAAACGCCTCAAAAGAGGCTTACTACAGCGCAAAGAACATTGCCCCAATCAACATAATCTACCCCACTTTTCACCCTCTATTTAAAGCACTGTGCCCTTCAGCCGGAAAAACAGCCTCCCTAGAACAAAACGCCCAACCGCTCCTCATCGCCCTAGGGCTTGACCATGCCTCTTCCTTAAATGAATTGGAAAATGTAATCAAACTAAAGAAAAAAAACCTCAATCAATTGCTCAAAAAAATAACCGATTCAGATGCTTCATTAAAAAGTTCTATTTTAATGAAGCACTGGGAAGAACTGGTTACAGACCTTTTAAAATCGCTCGATGATGGATCAGGGAAACTAAACGTAAAGCTCACAGAAAAATCCAAACAGCTGCAAGAAAAATTCAAAATCTTTGAAGATAATCCAACTAAAAAGGCTTTCCTTAAAGAGTTACTAGCAGACAAAGAAACAACTCCCCCTTTGGCCACTTATGCGATTTTATATGCAGCTATAAACCGCTGTGATCCATCTAACCCAAAAAATATAGATTTAGAATTCTATCCCCGCATAATTTCAGAATACCAGGGAACTAAAAACGACCTCTATAGCTTGCTAAAACGCCCCTTTAGCGCAATTTTTGTTTCTGCATTAAAAGACAACCAAAATTCAATAAACAATACCCCCATTAGCGTTTTAGCCGAAAATACAATCACCACAACACCTGAAGCCTTTAACTTTAATGATAAAAAGCTGAAGCTAGGGAAAATCATACTTTCAAAGCCAATGGACAGCGCCATTATTCTGGGAGATACAGAAACCAAAGAAGCCTCTGCTGCCAAAAAAGCCCTCGATCAAGTCATTGCCTCAGACAAACTTTCCCAACTTTTAAAGCTCCCACCATTTTCAACGGTTATTGTCTCAAACGCCAATGCAATGGCCTATGATATAGTCAACAAAATAACCCCTGAAGATTGCTTTACTATAGATTCCACGAAGCCAAAAATAGAAACGCTCCCTGCTAAAAAATTGCGTGATAAACTAATCAACACCCTAAAGAATAATGATTTCCAAACGAACCATACCATACCTCTTAAGACACTAAAAGAATTAGAATCGGACTGGCGTGACCTAATTAATGAATCACGCACAACCGATAGTCTCAAAGAACTCCCTCAAACAGTCTCTTTCATTTTCTATCTCATTATCCTTGCTCACCTCTCCCAAAATCAGGTCCCCTCTTCAAATTTTTTTACCAACGATATTCAAGAAATTCTCCGGCCACAAATCGGTGTACCTGCAACCACAGCTCTGGCAAATTTCTATAAATCCGAACTTACCTCACCGCTACAGCTGTTACTCCTTTCATTAGGATTAAACAAAGTCACAACCGAAAATGAATTACAGACGGCTCTTAAAGAAAAAATCGCCACACTCTTTTCACTTGCAAAAAATAACACCTCAACATTTTTTGCAAGTGCCATTCAAAAAAATCTAGAGACCATGGTTAAAACTATACAGGGTATTGAAAAATTCAAACTAACAGACCCTTACAACATAAAAAGCACACTTAGCACCTTTGAAAAAAAACCTACCCCTTCAAACCTAGAGGCACTCTTCTCTCTACTAAATAAGAATGACGTAAAGAGTGGAGCTAATACAAAAAGCCTTAATCTATTCGCTGCAAATGCCTTGCTTTTCGAAGCTTTAAATGCATCAAATAATAATTCTCCGGATAACATTCTGCAACAGCATTATCTCAAATTAGCTCCAAAGTATTCATCTGACAGTGGATTTCTAAATATTCTAAAAGAGCCTTTTAGTACAATTGCGGCAGAATTTTACTCTACCCTTAAAAAAAATTCAGAACAATTTAATTTCGCGCTTTCATTAATTACTCAGAATAATGACCTAGACCAAAACGCCTTCACGTTCTACTCCCAAGACAATCTTGCAGACCTAGCTAAAAAAATCACACAAACAACCAAAGATGACGAGAAGAAGACTCAGGCTCTGTTCAATAAACTCGCCGCCGGTTTAAGAAATATCGCACTCTCATAAAAAGACAAAAAATTGGGGCGTTTGAACGGCACAACAACCCGCTCTAACGCCCCCTCAGAGAAAAAACTATTTCGGTATTAGTTTTAGAAAATTATCTAACGATTGACCCATACCTTGGAGTGGAAGTTTAAAAAACTTCCAGATCCCGTCAATCATCTCCAAATACGCATTCAAATATTTAAATCCGAAAAATGCACTATTGTCGATTACCCCTGTTTTCGGCTTCCATTTTTTTTGTTCAAAATCAAACACATAGGCAGCCCAATCTTTGTTCTTAGGGATATTTTGAAAGTCCCCCAACATATCGCACAAGGTCCCCATAGCCCCCTCCAATGCATACTTAATGTTCCCATGCCCCTCATTAGAATCCAGATCAATACCCTTCAGCTTTGATTCGACGAGATCCAACGATATTGTCTTTGCGGGAGCCTTAGACATTTCCTCAAAAGCGCTCAGGAAGGCCCATTGCGGCGAGGAGTCTTTTTTCAAATCTCCAAAATAACTCTTAAATGTGTATGCGATCAGAGAATACATATCCTCTATCGCCTTTTTCATAGCACGCTTTTCGTCTTTCCAGTCTGCAAGGCACCCCTTATTAATTATTTCTGGAACCACTTTTAATGGATTAAGAAGGTCAGGATTTGTAGTAACCGGTTCCTTAAACAGATTCAAATTTGCTAAAATCTCCAACGTCTCTATCCGTTTATCAAAATCCTTCAAAAGCGAGCAGAAAATCGTATTTAGGTACTTAAAATAATCGACCATATGATTATAATTCTTTAGTGTTGCGCAACGAGCACTATAAGGAGTAAGAGTAAAGTCATGCTCACCATACTTAAGACCCCTCCAGTTATAAACGTATACGGTCCAATCTTCTTTCAGATCTTCTTTTATACCACTGCTCACAAACAGATCATATAAATGAGAAAGAAAATCTTTGATATACCGATCTTTTATTGGATCGACGATAAGAACATTTATAAACTCCACCTTGCTAATTATCATAAGGTTAGTCGCAACAAACGCTTCTTTAATTGGATTCAATCGACCATCATCTTTGATCGGAGACAAGTTAGATGGAATCTCGTTTAAGATTTTCTTATATTCCTTGTCCACATCTCCAAAAGGCATCACGCTTTTCAAATCAGATTCCTTACAAATATCCCCCAACCACTGCTGCTCAACAGCAATATTCTTCATAAGTCCATAAAAAATAGGAGCCGCTAAACGAGAATTCTCAATTCCAAAAGCCACGTCATCCACAGAATAAGAAACATTTAGGCCATCAATGAAATTTGATATAAGAACAAAAGCGGATTTCCCGCCGCCAAGGTCAATCTTAGAGGTATACCCCTTCTTAGTCACATGGGAACTGGCAGTAACACTTACCCCCTCCAACAGTTTTCCCCAGTAGAAGGGAGAAAGGTTAGAATTTGGGTTCACAAAAAGGGATTCGTAAAGATCCTGAAGAACACGTAAAAGCACCTGCTTGCCGCACTCTTTCTCGGTTTTCTCCATCTCCTGTTTCTCTTTTTCCAACTGCTCTTTAAGATCCTTCTTCTCTTTCTCTAGATCTTTTTTTTCTTTCTCCGCATCTTCATCAGACTTAAAAGAAACATCAACGACCGGTGCCGCAACTTTACCCTTGCCCTTAACTCCACCCAAAATATCTGCCAATTGTTTTAATTTATCTGGTATAGTCCCCATACCCTTATAAGATGACCAACTACCCGCAACGATATTAAAGAAACTCTCTTTAACTAATGCTTTTGTGAGATAAAGGCTTTCAAAAAGAGTCGCAAATCCAAGGGCAGCAGCATCAACATCTTTCACATTATCAAAAAAAATCCCAATAATACCTTTATCTAAAGGGTTTGTTTT
>CAYRPI010000056.1:0-4434 GCA_964426225.1 uncultured Candidatus Babeliaceae bacterium
GAGTAAAGAAATCATGGAACGAAAAGATTTACCATCGGCAGGAAAGTTTTGACGGAAAAACCATAGAACTCTGGGGTGCGTAAATAAGTAAAAGCTCGTGGGAAAATTTAAAACAGTTTTTCTTGGCCCGAATCGGGCTGTGGAGTAGAAACCATGATAGATATGCTTTTCTTATTTTCCATCATCAATCTCCTCGCAAATTTTCACATCTATTTATAATCTACCATAACACCATTTAATCAAACCACGATAGGTCTAAGTTTTCCAAGCCGACAGCGGTTACTTGTTTTACTTCAAACTCCTTGCTATCCTTACAAGTAAGAATAATGTTTACCTAAAGCCTATAGAGGGTAAACAAAGTCCCTTTACAAGGAGATATCTATGCGTACCATAAAACAGACTAAATTAACCTCAAAACACCAGACCACGCTACCAAAAGAAGTATGCAAAGTTTTACATCTTCACACCGGTGATAATATAGCATTCGAAATTTTTGAAAAACAGGGAATTGTTATTCTTCGCAAAGCAGTTCCTTTTGACAAAGAATACGCTCGAGCACTTTCACAAACACTCTCCGAATGGACTTCAGAGGAAGATGATAATGCATTCCAAGACCTTCAAAACATTTGATGTGGTATTAGTTCCCTTTCCTTTTGTAGATTCGGCATTATCCAAACACCGGCCTGCATTAATCTTGTCCTCAACTGCATTTGGCTTAAATATAGAACACCACGTTCTTGCTATGATCACTAGCGCAGTCCACTCGCCATGGCCTCTTGATACTACTATTAAATATCTTACAAGTGCGGGTTTAAGCAAACCATCAATAATTCGAATGAAATTATTTACCCTTGATGAGCGACTAATCATACAAAAAATTGGAGCCCTTACACCCACCGACCAGAAAACTGTTATTAGTAACTTAAGCTCTCTTTTTAAAGAGGGGTTAAAATAGATCAGGTTTTTTTTATAAAATCACTTAACACCAACCCTTGAAGTTTCTGTCACATTCCTGGTAGAGTCTGTAATAAATAATCCAGGCCCCCAGCAAAGAGGATTCAATCCTAAAAGGAACCCCTTAAAATGAACAGAAAAGATCTCCAAGAATTACGTGTCCACTACGGCTATCCCGCTATAACCATAATCATGCCTTGTGATAAAAAACGCCTACAAGAGACCGCAGAAAAATTATTAGCCACCATAAAAGAATCCCCGCTCCCCGCCGATGCACTTGAACGCATTTCGGATATGTTTGAAAAAATAGAGGGAATGGAGGGAATGGAGGGAATGGACTGCACATTAAATGAAGGGAAAGCTTTTAAAGTTGCCCTTTTTATAGACAAACACCGTGCCCGTTCATTCTTAGTCCCTTCAGCCGTAGCAGACGTAGCCATCTGCAATTCCTTTTTCAAATTAGATGGCATCACTACCGTTTTAAATCACACCTTTAGATACTGGGTGATCGATTGCAAAAAAGAATCCAATCCCCATACAAGCCAAACCGCACGCCTTTTAGAAGGCATGGGTGATAACCTCATTCCTTTACAAGAAAACTGCGTACTCTTTGACGCTGAAAAATGCGAAAGGGAAGGCGGCTGTCCCGCTACCTGTTTTACCTCTTTTATGGAACAGGACCCCCTTCCGGTTGTTCTAGTCGGATGTGCAACACAACAAGAATTAACTACTCTTTTCGCTCCCTATAAAACATGGATAGCAGCACACGTCGAAAGTCATGAAGAGATACTTCCCGCCATAGACCGCTGGCATGCAGCAGAAATTGAAAAAACACTAAAAAAAATTACCCACCCCGGCGCAACCGATTTCCAGACCAATTTCCATGAAATAGTTTTATCTGCCCGGCAAGGCTTTGTATCACTACTTATAGTTGAACAGGGGTATATGCGCGCAGGCTGCGAACACCCCGTAACCAGAGACCTCATACTTGATTCACAGTGTCCCACTGGCTATGTTTTTGTCTCAGCAATAGATGAATTAGTTGAAGAAGTTAGATCAAAAGGCGGAAGCGTTCTACTTGTACCTGATGGATCTTTAAAAGCCTATGGACGCATGGTAGCTTTTGTTTCGACTCAAGGATAGTAGGGACGCGTCCCTACACCCTATTGCTTATTTTTTCCTATTCCGCTCGTATCTTTCGATACACTTTAAATCCACAAACGCGTGCACTGTGAGCACAAGATTTAATCAAGGAAAGCGCTCTGGCGAAAGAGTTAATTTAGACGCCAAAAAGGGCCCATCGAAATCGTTAAAAATCGATGAGCCCTTTTTATATAATCACTCAGAGATTAAAAGCCACTTGCCTTGTATTTTTTAGGGCAAGGCTGTAATTTGAAGTTCTTCCCTCTGTTCTTTTTCCACGGGCTCTGATCTTGTCCAAACTTCACTGCAACTAGCTTTTCAAGGACCTCAAGCGGCTTTGGAGTTGTGGGAGAAGACATAGGCGGTTTTGGAGACTCTACATATGCCGACGTTGGATTTGAAAATAAAGAGGCCGATATTGAATCAGAAGGCGGTGGAGTAAGAGGCGGACTTGACGGTCTAACAATTTCACCATAGAAAGAAAAAATACACAGCACAGCGCCGATTAAAAGTTTTTTCATGCTCACTCCAAAAAAAATGTAAATCGAGTATATTTATAATATAGAAGATACCTACTAATCTCGCACATCATAACCAAGAGATAATATAAAGCAGGCTCACAAATAAGGCAAGATATATGGAGTTTTTCCAAACCCTCTCTAATCTCGCAGGCAGCGCGGAGCTTCTACTTTTTCTCAATATAACCGCATTTAGCCTTAAGGCTCTATTAGCCATAACACTCCTTACAAAAATCACGGGGGCTAAAACCCCGCAAAAAAGCCTTATATGGCTCTTAAGCGCCATATTCTCAGCTCTGCTAATCGATTGCTATTTAATTATGCATTCTCTACAAACTGTAGAGCTTATTTCACTTGATCCTTCGATTAGACATACGCTTGCACACGTATCCTGGGTCGCCAATATCGTTTTCCAAATTACGTTAGCTCTTTTTATAGAAAGTCTTTTACGGGAAAAAAATTTCAGCATCTACAAAATAGCACGACTAATGATCGGGATACTTCTCTGCTCCTACTTTATAGTTATTGAGTTTGCACCAAGCACCCGTCTTCTTCCTGAATTGCGCATATGGCAAATCACGCACTGTTTTCTGTTTATTATCGGGCTTTTTTCTATACTAAAAGCAACGCGTGGCATTAAACGCCTGCAACTGCCCGCACTCTTAAAATATCAGCTTAAAATCTTCACCTACGCCTTTATATTACCATTTTTCGGATTTAAATTTCTCATCATGAACCCTGTAACCTGGACGATGAACACGTTACTCCCCGGATACATGTTCAACAACATTTCCACTGCAATTCTTACCTGGGCAACGTATTATTGTACCTTCCGTTTAGTCGGACTACGTTTTCTCAATGCCAAAGACCAGATTACAGAATCCCGCCGCTACAATTTTGTAGAAACATTCAAAAAAAATATCGGTAAAATAGGGCAAGCAACCACAAGCGCAGAACTAAAACATATTGTTCAACAATTTTTCGCAGAAACTTTTTCCATTTCCACCAGTGCCACACGCCTCATAATCCAACAAGACAGCAACTATGATAATGAATCCGAAACACAAAGACACGCCAGTAGCTTTCTTGCGGCAAGCCCAGAACTAAGCACTCTTCTAGAGCAGTCGCGCGTTATAATTCGTGATGAAATAGATTTTTCCGCCTACTATGAACAGTCCGTCGCCTATAACAACGCAGCAGCCTTTTTAGAACTCCTGAAAGCGGATGTATTTATCCCCATTTACGACAAACAGACTCTTAGCGGTTTTATTGTCGTAGAACAGGGCGCCCGCGGGAAAAAGTTCTTTAACGGCACAGAACAAGATGAAATGGCTGTCTTTGCAGCATACCTAAGCTCCGTCATAAATCTTATTCGCAACCGAAGCCTTGACTCTATTTTGGCTAAAGAAAAACTACTGGAAGAAGAACTATTCCATAAACACCAAGAAATAAATCACTACAAAGAAAATATCCGCTCATTTTTACGCGAATCTCAAGAAAAGAAAATCGGGGTACTTTTTTATCGCCATAATAAATTTTCATTCGGTAATCAAGCAGCACAAGTTTTAATCCCCTGCGATCCCAACATACAGCAAGGGCATCCCCTTAGCAAAGCTCTGAGAAAACTTGCTCAACAGGCTGAACAGTATAAAAGCGTTCAAACTGTAACCATCCCCCAAAACCATGAAAAGCTCCTATCTCTTTCCGCTCTTCCTAGCCTTGAAAACAACAGCATAATAATTATTGTGACACACCCTGATATAGCAGACATAGTTCGCCTACAATCCGATGCGCTAAAGGATCCATCACAATGGGACTA
>CAYRPI010000056.1:4444-8170 GCA_964426225.1 uncultured Candidatus Babeliaceae bacterium
TATCTACTCTATTTAGCAACCACAGAATCCGGCCGCATGGTCAACAACCTCATTCCTGGATCTTCGCCAACGATAACATCCTTCAAAATTGAATTGCTCAGAATCGCCCTTAGTCGAAATGCAACGCTTATTGCAGGACCTGTAGATGATCAAAATACATTGGCAAATCTTTTACACACAGTCAGTCTTAGAAAACAATTTTATAAATTAACCATAAAAGAACCCGAAAAAAATCTCTCTTGCGGCATATCTCTTTTTGGAATCTCTCCACTCCTAGGATCTCCTGAGCAAACATCCCCTATATTAGAGCAGTTAAATGAGGGAACCCTATTAATTGAAAACATTCATCTACTAGCCCCCGAAACGCAAAAACATCTCGCGGAATTTTTACGTTATGGAGCCTTTAGGGCTCTAAAAAGTGAACAACGCTCTTTTAGTGACGTACGCATAATCTGCTCAAGCACGCATGATCTTGCTCAATTAGCAAATAAAGGATTATTCTCTTTAGAACTTCTGCAAGAACTACGCCGCACCACCCTAACTATTCCATCCCCTGCAATACTTACCCGTGCTGAATTTGATAATTTGGTAAATGGATTCTTCAACCAATTCACCACCGAAACACCCTTGAAAAAGATGTTATCCCTTGATGAACGCGATATAAACCTACTCTTTGAACAAAAATTTTCCAGTATTGATGAACTTAAAAACCGACTTCACGCAATCGTATTAGGTAAATCCCACGCTCAAAATATCGAGCTTACGCGATTTAATCTTGAAACAGAGCTGAACCCTATAAAGGGAGCAACTCTTATATCCCCCAAAAACTCTGATAGAGTACTGCAAGATGACCTTAACGACGAGCTTAACAAAGTTCTTTTAATGGGGAAGAAAGCCCTCAAAGACAAAACTGCGCTCACCTTTCTCTGGAAAACATTCCAAAGTCAAACAAAAATAGCCACTCTCTTGGGTGTTAACCGCTCTTCGGTTAATCGTCGATGTAAAGAATTTAATCTCAGCTAACAAGATTTAATCTTGGACAAGATTAAATCTCATACCGGCAACTTAAAAATCTTAAATTCCTTAGATACAAACGGTTGCTCATCTACCGTAAGCAAATCTAGCGGTTTTTTTTCAAAATAAAGTTTCTCAAGATCTTTATACGTTTTAATGCCACCAAAACGCCTTGCAATTGGTGTTTTTAAAACCGCTCCAAATCCCGAAGCATACCTCTCCGCTGCAATTACAGAATTATCATCTACAAGAACCAATACATGCCCTTCAACCCATATTATATCACCGGGTTGAGCTCGTTCATCTTTTTTAAGCGGCTGCAATACCGCAGCAACAGTGGCCGACGTTCGACAGAAATACGGAATCTTACAAATCTGCGCAGCGCGCAAAATCAACATAGAGCAGTCAAACCCTGTAGGGTCCCCGCATACACAAGGACGATCCCAATAACCAATTTTTATCTCTTTATCCCCATCTTTATTAAAAACAATTTTTTTAACAAAACCGTTACGAGGCACTCGACCCGTATAACTCCCCCCTCCCCAGACATAGGGAATAATAGAACATAGACTCTTCTCACACCACTCATTTAACAGACCAACAAAAGTATCTCGGATCTCAATCTCATTCCTAAGCATTGTACTTCGTTGGCATACCTTAACGGGAATAGAACATAACCGTTTGCCAATTTTTTCATCTTTAAAGGTCAAAATTTTAACCGGGATTCTCCCCTTACCACATCTTTCACTTGGCAAAGAGACAAAGCGTGTTCCAGCCGAAAAAACCTGCCCCGTTGCCTTATCTTTCCACGGTGCACGCAATGTTACCACCCCATCCATCGCCACAGAAGAAGGGTTTTTATAAGATATCGGCTCTGGAATAAGAGTATCAAAACCACAAGACTTAAGTTCAGCTAGAGTTATGATATCAGAACGTTTAGCCCAATAGACGCTCTCAAAGATTCCTCCTTTTTCAGAATTAAATCCCGCTTCAGAATCTACATAAAAACAGTGCGAAAATCCCACACGCACATAATCTCCCTTTTCCTGTAAAACCGTCCCTCGCTCATTAAAAAGAGCTTGAAAACACCGGATACATCCATTAGGTTCTGGAGAATACGTTTTTATGTAAGTACCAAGAATGCCATAATCACTCGGAGCTCTTGACGTTAAATCAGCAACCGGATTTTTAAATACAATCTCATCCCCAACGCAGGATTTAATCCTGAAAGCAGAAAATAAGGGTGAGAAAATCACCCCTAATATTAACAAGAACCTAAACTTCATAACACCCTCCATTTTCAGGATCTAAGCCTGTCTTGTGCGGGAGAACAAGAATAAAACCTGCTCTCCCTATCCATCTTTATTCTTTCACAGGAACTACCGGTAAAACCTTAATCCCATAATCCAACAGTTTTTTTGCATCCACCGGCGTTGGCGCCTGCATCATAAGATCCAATCCACTCTGATTCTTAGGAAATGCCATAACATCCCGGATAGTTGAACAACCGGCTAAAAGCATAACTAACCGATCTATACCAATTGCAAGGCCACCATGAGGAGGAAATCCAAGCTCTTGAGCCTCTAATAAGAACCCAAAATGCCGCTGCATTTCCGACTGATCCATATCAATAATTTTAAATACTTTTGCCTGCAATTCAGGATTATGAATCCGAATAGATCCACCACCCAATTCAATTCCATTAAAAACAATATCATACGCCCGGGCCTTCACATCCCCTGGATTTTTAGATTCCCAATCCCCCTGCGGTGATGTAAAGGGATGATGCATAGCGGCCCAACGTCCCGTATCTGCATGATATTCAAACATAGGAAAATCAGTTACCCATAATAGACTAATTTTCGTCTTATCAATAAGTTTAAGTGTTTCACCCAGTTGAAGCCGCAACCGCCCCAATTGAGTCCAGGTATCTTTGAAAGCTCCCGCAACAATAAAGAGAGTATCCCCTTCTTTAAATGACGGAATAACAGAACGCACGCGTTGCACAAAATCTTCTGGTAAAAACTTAGCAACAGGAGCATCCACTTTTCCCTCTGCTCCAAAACGTATCCAAAGAAGCCCTTTAGAGCCATTTTGCATGGCACGATTAACCCAACCTTCTAGTTCAGAGCGTGAAAAAGGATGTTGCTGAATATGAAGGCATCCTATTTTTCCACCTTTCTCTAAAACCGATTTTAAAAATGCAACATCGGTTCCTGCAAAGATACTCGAAGCATCTATTATAGGTAACTCAAAGCGCAAATCGGGTTTATCTGAGCCATAATTTCCAAACGCATAGTCATAGGTAATTCTTTGAAACGGTGGTTTTACAGTTACCCCCGCAACCGAAAAAATTCGTTCAAGGATACGCTCAACAACGTCCATTATGTTTTCTTCATTAACAAAGGACATTTCAAGGTCAAGCTGTGTAAACTCAGGCTGACGATCTGCACGAAGATCCTCATCTCTAAAACAACGAGCTATCTGAAAGTAACGCTCTAAACCTCCTGCCATCAAAAGTTGTTTATAAACCTGTGGCGACTGAGGCAGAGCATAGAAGCTTCCTTTTTGTATTCGTGATGGAACCAGATACTCTCGCGCCCCTTCTGCCGTATTTTTTGTTAAAATATGGCTCCATAGCTCTGATTACACTTTCGTCAATCTGTGTTGTTGCTCCATTATCTAAATAAATTCTTTTGAACATCAAAAAAA
>CAYRPI010000057.1:0-8167 GCA_964426225.1 uncultured Candidatus Babeliaceae bacterium
AGATGGTTAAATTACTTCTTCAAAATGGCGCAGCAGCCTCCATAAACACTCCTGAGAAGCACGATAACGAAACCCCACTCTGGTTGGCGTGCTATTATAACAACCTAGAGATGGTTAAATTACTCCTTCAAAACGGCGCTGATACAACAATTAAGTCAAAAAACGACCAGTGCTCCATTTCTACAATCTGCTCACAAACATGGACCCCGGGAGAGCGGGAAAAGCTCTTGATGAGTCTCGTTCCTTTTAAAAAACTCATTAATGAGACTGAAAAACAAAAAAACACTCGGGTCTTTATAGAATTAGTTCTAGCAGAATTAGCCGAACAGATGGGCAACTCTACCCATGCCCCTAAGGTTCAAGAAACTGATGGATTATTCACATCAACCATCATTAGCAATCAAAAAGAAGTAATTAATCGAGTTGAGGAGTTTGTTAAGATTTTGTTATTCGAATTTCGCCACAGTTACAAACCTTACAACTGGAGAGAGAATCAGATAGAAGCGGGCGACAAAACCAAACACCAAGGCTTCTCTTGCTCCCTGCATGAATTTAAGCTTAACCTAAACTTTAATAAATATTTCAGTACGTCCCGTCAAAAACAGCAAGACCTCTTTTGGCGCATGCTCCAACAGATAACCCACAAGGCAATTCTTGCACATAAAAAAACAACTCCATCTTCAAAGAAAAAATTATATGGAAAACTTTGCGATATGGTCATCGTATGCTATAAACCACGCTTTGGAAGGGATGACAAAGATTTTAATCGTATAACCACTACATATAACGAAAACTAAATAAAAGTGCAGAGGCCTCTTTGAAAGCCACATGCGAAACAGCCTCAAGAGGATGATGGCGCTTTAAAAATCGACACAAGCTTTAGGCTCCGGGAAGATATTAAAAATTTAATATCTTCCCGGAGCCTACTCAATGGAAAATCCAAAAGATTTATCAAATCATTCCAAGAACGAATTCATAACTCCTTAAATTTTTTCAAGATCGACAGACGATTTTTCTTCAATTTGCTCTATCAACTCTTCAATATTAACTGAACTTTCAGTCAATGTTGGCTTTTGAAAGAATATTTTAAAATCATAAGGTAAATGCTTTTTACATCCCGCCATAGCCGAAAATTTCTTTAAATGGAGGAGAAACAGATATGCTCCCCAGCATGAAATCCCACTCCCAGGAAACCCGTTCTTCATAAGTTTTAAGGTTGTCGGTGAGTTTTTAGCCTTATATTCTTTTAACAAGTTTAAATCATTTTTGATGTCATTGGGCCATAGGTATGATAGGACAGGAGCTGTAAACAGCTCTCTAAAAGTCGCTTTATGCCAGTTGATAGATTTGGAGTCCTTATGCTTATACGTCATTAGATTTTTGGGGTTACTTACTTGTTTGTTATTTTTTACTATAAAATTTTTAAACTTTTTTTTATCATATTTAAGTTTTTTGTTATCACGTGCGAGTTCGAAAAACTCGTCAAGAAGATAAGAATCTGTTTTACCGCCAAATACAGATGCGTATAGTAAATTTTTAAAATCTTCTTTTGAGCAAGAACCGAAAAATCCAGTAATACTAAAAAGACCTCCCCTTTTTACTAATTCTAGAATTAAACGTTTTTGAATTTCCTCTTTTTCATTAGTCTTTAAAGAAAAAATTTGAGAAAAATGTGGATAACTTTTTCTGGTATACGGATTGTGAACAAGAAGGTCTAAAGGAGTAAGATAATATTGTTGATTAGTAGCCCGCACATTGAAATTTTTTACGTGTTTCATGAGAAGCAATATTTCCTCTACATGAGTAAATGCTGCTTCGCTATAATATACTAACAGCTTAAGAAAGGCCTTGTCAGCATGTTTCCAATTAAGATCTGCTCCTTTGCTCATAAGTGTTTTAAACAACGAAAGATCTCTTATTAGGCTTAAGAGTAACTTTTCGTCAAGGGCTGGATTAGCTCCCCTTTCAATTAAAAATTCAAGAATCTCTTTATTGCCCTCATCGATAAATTTTCTTAAGACTGATTGTTTATTTTTATTTATGATGTTAACATCAGCGCCTTCATTTACTAAATACTTTACGAGATCGTTGCCTTTGGCTAAAAATAAAGGAGTCTCTCCATTATCATCTTTTGCATTAACATTGGCACCACTCTTAATCAAAATTTCAGCCCTATCTTTACAGTTTTCCTCGCCTTCCTGGAACGCCGAGTGAAGCGGGGTAGCTCCTTTTTTGTTTTTTGCATTAACATTGGCACCGTTTTTTATTAAAACCTGAATCGTCTCAACGCATTGTTTATTTTTAAAATCTTTTTCTTTCTCTTTATACCATTTAAAACAGGCTAGATGGAGGGGAGTCCTTCCCTTTTCGTCTTGGGCATTAACATCTGCACCATTTTTTATTAAAAGTTGAACTAAATCTTTGTCTCCCTGAATGCATGCGGTACCGTAATACGAGAGGAGGTCAAATTGAAAAGTAACCCCATTTTTTATTAATATATCTACTATATCCATAAATCCATGTTTAAATGCTTTTTCAAGATTTTTTTCAAGATTTTGATTGAGTTCTAAAGATCTTTTGGAGGATGTAGGAGAAAAAAAGATTTTAAATGTAACATCATTGAAAAGTTCATCATGAACCTCTTGATCTTCAGGGCTAAGGGTTTTAAATGTAACATTTTTAGAAAGTTTCTCACGAAACTTTCTAAGGTCCTCATGGACATTCGTCAATACCAAAGGTATCAGTCCGTTTTCCAACATCTCAGTACACTCAGAACGCTCTAACTCCTTTGCATTCGAGGCATAAACCTGTTCACTACCTATCAAAAAAAGTACTGTTATACTAAAAATTTTTTTCATACAATCACCTAGTTTAAATTAATTACAACTCAATTATTTTTCATTTGACAATAGAGTCTCTTGCTTATTAAAGAAAATTTACTTTAATAGATTGATAATGTCCCAATTCTCCATTCTTTTTGCTACTGCAAGCGCTGTTTCGCCACCTTCATTTTCTACTTCCTTGCTCGCACCATGTGTAAGAAGATAAATTATGATCTCATTGCTTTCATAATCAAAAGCACGACACACAACGGCTTTATGAAGAGGTGGATATCCATCGTTAAGTTGAGCATTAATATCAAACCCAGATTCAACTAATATTTTTACAATCTCGAGGCTACCTTTTCTAATAGCTTCCTTAAATAAATCTGAAGAATATTTCTGCCTCTCTTTTTGATCGCTCATGGTTTTTATCTTTTTTGCCAGGCACTGCGTCGTTGCTTGATCTTCCTTTTCAACTACTAAATTAAGAACTTGATAATCAAAATCTGCACCTTTTTCAATCAGAACTTTTGCCGTATCTGAATGTCCATTTTTGATTGCTTTGTAGAGGGCAGTTTCACCGTTATAACTACCGCTTACATTAATAAGAATTTTTTCTATTCCGAGAAGATACATAACCACTTGGGTGAGTCCCTTTTCTGAAGCTACTATAAGAGCGGTTTCATAATCTATTTTCGCATTTACATCCGCGCCTTTTTCAACCAGATACTTTACGATCTCTAGATTGCCATTTTCGGTTGCCATCATAAGAACGGACCTCTTATAATTTCCTTTGGCATTAACATCGGCCCCTTTTTTAACCGCTTCTTTAACACCCTCGAAATCATCGTTTTTTATTGCAAAAATAAGTGCGTTGAGCACTTCTAAACCCTTGGGCCATGGCGTAACTTCAATATCTGCATCCTTTAAAAAGCGATAAGAATCTTGAAGCACTGCTAGTTTTTTAAACCACTCAAGCTCATTATTAAAAGAATTCTTCTCTTTGCCGGCCTCCGTCTCTTTTCTAGGTTCCCATTTTGAAAGCTCTAACTTTCCAGTTTCTCTATCACATTGCCAACGCATAAAAATTCTATAGCACTCATCGCTACCCGACTGTGGGAATAACCATGCTTCAATATAATTTTTATTCAATGTTATAGCCATTTCCCCGGCACCCTCAAAAAGCGTCTGGTTTCCTTTTTCATCCTTCAGAAAAACTTTATCAAGATGCTTGATATGAAACAGTTTCTTTGCTTTAAAACTTGTAATTTTACAAAATTTTTCCACCAAGCTTGAAGCATCTATTGCTGCTCCATCTGCAGTCTCCAGCTTTTCAATGATATGAAAAGTGTCTCCAGGAATGGCGGATAAGAAAGCATTTATTTTATCGATATTCTTTATTTTTAATGTGCAGGGGATAGTGTTAGTATAGAATAGCAAATTGGTTATTTCATCCGGAATCATTATAGAGCTATTTTTGTACGCATCTATCTCCTTTTTTCCTATTCTCATAAGCCAAGGATAAGGAATTTCTACAAAATAGTTTGCGTCTATAGGTTTGTAACAAGGAATATTATTTACCGTATACAAACCGTCCTTTAACGTAGGGATAAGGTTTATGTATACATCGCTTAGAGCGTTATATACTTTCTGATACGCACTGTTAATTTTTTTATAGGCATCATCCAATTTTTTTCTATATTCCTTGGAAGCTTCTTCTTCACTTTTATTAAATGAGTCGTAGACAATTTCATCCCATTTAATTTCGGGATCCTCAATGTCAATATTAAATAAGCTAGTAAAAAACTGGTCGTGGCACATCTTGTGAAATAAATGAACCTCTGCATCCCCTACTATGGTATGTGAACCAAAAATAAAGCGGTAAGGAGGAATTACGCCGGTTTTTTCAGCGCGTAGAAGAGCGCCAAGATTGATCCCTCCACCATAGCAGGTTGAAATATCAACAAAACGAAGATCAATCCCTTCATTAAGCGCGGATAATATCAGTGAAAACAGGTCCATGCTTAACCCTGAGATCTTTCCACCATTTTCCAAAAATTCTGTAGGAACAGCCAAGTCATAATTTTTCTTGAGATTATAATCATTCTGAGCTTTATATTCTTCTCCATGCCCACCAAAATAGAGCACCCAACGAGGCGGTGCTTGGTTGACATAAAAATTAGAATGGACAAATAACCTTCTAAGAACAAAACAGAGAGAAGTTGCAGCTCTAGAGGCGCTTAGATATTCATTAAGTGGTTTATTAACTATAGTTTTTGATTCCTCACCAAAAAACCATGGATAATAGTTAAATTTGTAGGGATTATCCACCATAATTTTGTTGTTAGTTGTGATTTTACCTTTACAAACCCACTCTTCTTGTTCAAGTTTTTTACTGAAGGTATTGACCTCTAAGATCTCAACTTCCTTAAAATGCTCAATCAATAGACCCGTCTTCTTTTCAAGCTCAGTAACCTGTGCAGGAACTATTAATTCCATCTTTTCTAAATCGGCTTTCCCTGATGTGGTAATAGCACTGTCCACACTATAATTTAAAGAATTAGTTAGATTTTTTTTAGGATAACAGAGATAAAATTGAATAGTTTCCACTCCTGCGCGCGGCAATTCAAAAAATCTAAAATTTGAATATAATGATCCAAACGTTGACTTTGAAATCGTAATAAATTCATACAACAATCTTCCCGGCACTATAAAGGGGATTGAAGATTTAAACACCATCTCAACTTCCAGCAAGTCGGCACCAGCCTGAGATGAACTTTCAAAACCGGTTATAACAATTAAACCGTGGGTTGCAAATTTTGTGGGAAAAGTTGTACATCCCATAGACACTAACAAAGACGCCAACAAAAGGCGTAATACTTTACTCATTTTTTCTCCTAGTTTTTTATTATATTACTCTTATTCAATCCCCCTTGTTTAGAATAAGGAGATTGTCTTTTAAAACACTAACTGTATTTTCAATAGTATCATTATCCCATATTCTGCTAAATTGTCAATAATAAAAACAATGAGTCATTTTTATTGCATCCTATACAGCGCTAACGTAAGCTGAAAGTGCCTATCAAAGAGAAGAATGCAAAATGACCAGGATTTAATCCTGAAAAAGGGAGCCGTGAAATGAAGCCATTAGTCCTAGAAAATTATAAGGCACAAAGTATACCCACCTCTACTCAAGAACGTCTAAAATCCTTGCTTGAAGATTTTTTAACCGCACAAGATGTAGCGCCTGCTTCACGTCGTACCTATAGGAGTGCATTATTACAATTTTTTAATTGGTTTACTCCACAAGCTATAGCTAATCCTAACCGTGAAACTATCTTAGCATTTAAAGAGTGGCTTGATAAAAAAGGGCTACAACCCTTCACTCGCGCAAATTATTTAGTTGCAGTACGCCGATTCTTTGAATGGGCCGAAGGAATGAAATATTATCCCAATATCGCAAAAGGCATTAAAGGCGCCCGACGCTTAATCCGTGCTCATCAAAAAAGTTCATTTACACTAACACAAATGCAAAAGCTACTAAGCTCTATCAATCAAGATGATTTAGAAGGATTACGTGACTTTGCACTTATCAATTTACTATTTAGAACCGGCTTACGATTAATAGAAATCAAACGGGCGCTAGTTTCAGATCTTGAAGCACAAGAACCCAATACCTCACAGGACCTAATCCAGGGAGAAGAACAGGATTTAATCCTGGAAAGTGCCCTTCTCTGGATTCGTGGCAAAGGACGAGACGGGAAAGATGATTTTGTTGTAGTCACCCCCGATGCGTTAAAACCTATTTTAACTTATCTAGAAAAACGCTCCTTAAAAACATCTAATGAACCTCTATTTGCATCTCTGAGCGATCGTAACTTTGGCAAGATGCTCACTACCAACTCGCTATCACGTCTTATAAAAAAAAGATTGCGTTGCGCAGGTTTTGATAGCAAGCGTTTTACCGCACACAGTCTCCGGCATACCTTCGGGGTTATGGCAATCACCGCAGGAGCATCCCTTTATGAAGTGCAACTCGCTATGCGACACACAGCCCCAACCACTACAGAGATCTACCTAGGCGATATCGAACGTACTAAACGGCAAGAAGGTGGCCCAGAACGGTTAATTAGTGGATTAATGAAATCTTTGTCGCCCAAATAGTCGCCGATTGACAAAAAAACTACTTCTGCGATAATAAAAGCTGCGTTTAAGCCTTATTATTTGATATTTTTGGCGGGTGGAGGTATTTGTCATGTTGAAAAGTCTAGAACTAAAATTTAAAGTTTTTTTGATTCTCCCCGTTGTTTTTTGTGCACTGTTGACCTCTTTTATAAGCCTAGCAGTCCCAGATCAATGCCCCATTTGTCTTGAAGAGTTTGATAATGATTTACACCAAAAAATAGCTTTACATGCAAACGCACATAATGATGCGTCAAAGCATCCCATCTGTTGGAGCTGTTATTATTCGGAAGAAAAATGTTTTGTAAAAAATACGAACTTTCCTAATAAAGATTGCTGCCCTGTATGCAGACAACCCCTTGAGTTAAGCCTTTTTCAAAGATTACAAAAGTTACGCTGTGATTGTCGCAGACAGGTTTCCAAGGCATATTCTCAAACCAAAGACACTTTATACGAATACCGCTACCCCTTACTTTGTGGTATGGTTGGAGGCGTTTTTGACTACCTACTGGTAAAACAGGCTAACCAAACCTCCGAAAATTTGCGCAACTTTTTCACCTCCCTCCTTATAACCAAGTATTTTTGTGAAGTGGTAGCAATTCGGACGACTAGTTTGAGTTGGTGGGGCCCATATGAAATCGCAAATTTAGGAAGTTTTGTCTCTCTTAAAGTTGCCAGACGACTTGCTCCACCACTTTATTTACGCATAAAACCTTTATGGACTCGCATAATAAATTCCATACTATTAAGGCCCATAAGTACTCTAACTCCAACGGTCTCCTTACCGTCACTAGTACCGGTTGTTTAAACTTATACATACAAAACCCTGCGGACAGTTACTTAGAAATATACCCCTGCTTAAGCTCTTCTTCATAAAAAAGGTATAATCCACTTGCAACAAAAAGAACTGAAATCAACGTAGTACTTGTAAGCGGCTCATTTAAAAAAAACCGTCCTAAGAGAGCAACAAACAGGGGGCACATAAGGCCCGAAAAAGAGATTAAGGTTGCGGTATACCGTCGCAACAAAACAGAATAGAGATTCACGAATAGAATATTAGCTACAAAGATCATAAGAGCCGTAAAGACTATAAATTGTGGCCAAGAATATACCGGTACCGGGCTCCATCCTTCAACTTGCCAGGAGAGAGCTAAGGCTAAAAT
>CAYRPI010000058.1:0-8133 GCA_964426225.1 uncultured Candidatus Babeliaceae bacterium
GCAACTTCAAATGAACCACCTAAACCCAGATTAAATGGAACTTTACACCCCTTCATATCGTAAGAACAGGCCACATATATTTTATTGGTTAAACAGGAAGGATGACCTGCTGAATTAAGGTTAAAATCGGAGATCTTTAAGGTTATAAAGACAGGGGTAGAACCGTTCATATCCGTTACGACATCATTGGGACCTTTCCCATTAAGAGTTCGTGATTGACTGATATTTGCAGTACTTGCAGTACCAGGAGTCTGAATAGAAGTTGAGTAAACATAGGTAAGTGGAGGAGGCGTATTATTAAGATTAAATATACCCACGCCAAGATCAGATACTTCGCAGTTAAGACCTATTTTTTCAGCGTGCCTCCACCATAAATTATACCCACCTTCAATATGCCAATCGCACTGTTGATAATGTAAAGCTGTCCAAAAATTAATAACACTTCCCGGCGTAACTTCTGCCGATTTAGTCAAATAATTAATAGCAGGGCCACTAGCAGTCATAGTATTTGGTGTTGGCTCTATGCGCATCATATAAATTTCCATAGCATCAAGCGGAGGTTTATTGTTACTTATAACTTTAAGATAACGTGACCAATCTCCGTTGGCACACAGGTCAAAGGAACGCATTTCATGTTTTTTGAAAAGATAGGAATACGAAAAGTCTGCCATTAAAGCTAACGATGCATTTTCACAATTAAAAATATCAGTCCCCCCATTGAACCCTAGTCCAATACCCCCATGACCTCGACCTACAACAGCCTCAAAAAGTTGCTTTGCGCACGGCCTAGACCTGTTAGCTGTAGGTATTAATCCCGAAACATACATACTTAATTGAGAAGTATCCCCCACAAAGGCCTCATACCCCAACTTAACCTCAATGTCATCAAATCCAGAGCGCTTAGACCTACAATTAGATATTTTTCCATAGCAAAATTCATTGCCAGACAAATAATCGAAAGTATTTTTCACCCCAGGAGCTATTCCAGGACCAGTAGCAACACATTCGCATGCTTTAAGTTTATGTATAGCTTCATAAACAGCTAATTTTACATCCAACCATACACAATCATCACAACAAAAAATTTGATGATAATTAAAATAGGCTCCACCGATGGATCTTTCGGGTCTTAAAACAAAAGTTGAGTCATAAAGATTTTTACCCGCAGCAATTAACTCAAACCATAGGGATCCTATATCCCCTAAGCCATTTTCCTTGATTGAAACCGATGATTTATTTTTAGGTAAAAAATATTTTGCCAATTTCTCACCATCAACCGACTTTTGAAAGAATGGACCTGCAGTAATAAAAACGGTTTGCGCCTCTTTATCATCCGCACAACCGCCTGAAGAATAAAATTTACTATATATAGTGTAATTATTTAGCCCCAAATATAAGCTAACGTCCTCTATTACAGAACGAGGTCTAAAGAAAGTTCTACTATCTCCCTGAGCAATAAATACCGTACAAAGTGCAGAAAAAAGTATACTCATGCGCAGACAATATCCCTGCCTCACCACTATGCCTTCATTCATAATCTATTCTCCCTTTTATTTGGAGTATTAAAGTATTAATAACAAAACTACAAAACCAAAAACACTTTTAGAGAGAGCAACTGACGTTTCAAACGGTACTAAATTCCACAAGAAAGGTATAGCGGGCAAAAAATCTTTTGCATAACTACAATTTGATAAAAAATAAAACTAAGTACAAAGCTTTTTCATTTTTTGATGACAATATAAAGTGCCTCTTGCTATAAATAAAAAGATTAGATTTATCTTTATGCACCCCGCAAAAAAAGGAGATTAAAATGGGGGGAAACTATAAGCGGTCACTCTTTATCTTTAGACGAGACTTAAGGTTAAACGACAACCTTAGTTTAAATATAGCCCTAAGGCAATCCGAATTTGTCATTCCCTGTTTTATTTTTGATGATCGACAAATCGGTCCCAAAAATTCCTACAAAAGTCCGCGCGCCCTACTCTTTATGCTTAACTGCCTAGACGAACTAAACATCTCATTGAAAAATCTCTCCCAAAGCACACTATTCTTCTTTCATGGAGAACCAAGCGAAATTGTCGAACGCCTAATTCAACAAAAACATATTGATGCTGTTTTTTGTAACCGCGACTATACCCCCTTCAGCTTAAAACGAGATGAATACATAGAAAAAGTCTGTGCTCATTATTCCGTTCCATTTATCAGTACCAATGACTGCTTGCTAAACAACCCAGAAAAAATTTTAACCAACAATGGCACGCCCTATACGATCTTCACACCTTTCTATAAAAAAGCGATTAAATCTCCCGTTGCAGAACCAGAGCCCCTCGCTGGCACACATTTTTATAAAGGAACAATAGCCGGAGCCCTTGAAAATCCTCTAGAATTTTTTAAAAAAATAGCCCCTCAATTCATCCCGTCCCCAAACTTACAAATAGGACGAGAAAATGCTCTTTCATTGCTTAAAAACTTAAACTCCTTTTCCTCTTACCACGATACACGAGATATCCCCTCAATCCAGACCACACACCTATCTCACCACAACAAATTTGGTACCGTATCTATACGAGAGGTTTATCACACTGTAAAAAACAGTTTAGACCTTAATCATGGACTTATCCGAAATCTTTATTGGCGAGATTTTTTTTACCAAGTGGCCTACAATAGCCCTTTCGTATTTGGAGAAGCCTATAAAAAAAAATTTGATCATTTAGTATGGCAACAAGAGGGGCCTGCATTCTCCGCATGGTGCAAGGGAGAAACAGGCTTTCCACTTATTGACGCAGGCATGCGAGAATTAATAGAAACAGGATTCATGCACAATAGAGTACGTATGCTAGTCGCCTCATTTCTAACTAAAGATCTACGAATTGATTGGAGACTAGGAGAGCAATTCTTTGCCCAACAGTTAATCGATTACGACCCCGCTGTAAATAACGGAAACTGGCAATGGGCAGCATCAACAGGTTGTGACGCACAGCCCTATTTCCGAATCTTTAATCCCTGGATCCAACAAAAAAAATTTGACCCTGACGGAAGTTATATTTACCGATGGATCCCCGAACTACGAACCTTAAAACCAAAACAACTACACCAACTTTTTAACAAAAATAATCTTACCGTAAAACAGTATCCCCACCCCCTAGTAAACCACCAAGAAGAAGCTCGGAAAACAAAAACCTGGTTTATTTCAACCAGCTAAATTCACTTCGCTAACATCCTACACACCCTTAAGACTACCGCATAAATCCTTTTATCACTACAATTTGACAAAAAAACAGATTTGAGTACAATAAAAAATATAAACATAATTTAAATCTATATAAAAACAAAAAGGCCTCTTAATGCTACCATCTAGTCCTTTCAAGCAACTCGTTTCACTTTTTGCCTTGTGTGCCACTTTGTGCACAACCTCTCTTTATCCACTCCCTTTGGCAAAGCTGAGAGGCTGCAATTTCACCACTGAAAAAATTGGCTGTTCATTATCTGAATATGCGCTTAGTGGAATGATTGGATATCTAGCCAAAAAAGGCGTCGTTGAAAATCTCCTCCGACATGGAGTTAAAAACCACCCTATGGTAAAAGTTGCCTACGATATGTTTCATCAAGTTAGTCTACAAGACCCCATTCAAGAGACTAAAAATGGATTCTATGGCAAGGCTACATTCCAGAAACTCGGCCAATTTGGAGCCCTCGCTCTTAAAAAAGAGATACGCACCGAAGTTAGAGTGATCAAAAGACATGGGTTTAAACCTGAATTTAATAGTTCTATAGCGGCACCCATAATTACAACTATTACCCTTAACAGCTCATTTTCCGCACGCAAAATTGCTGAATTACTTGGTCATTTTCTTGACGCCATGGATGGCGCTGGAGCTTATAATAAAGCCCTGCCATTAGTCCTACTAAATGCTCTTGTGATTACACGAGCAAAAACAAAAACCGACTACCTTGATTTTATTAATGGATTCTATGAATCCTGTAGCGAAAATGAAAAACTTTGGTTTACAAGCAATCATACCTTCAACATAAAAAATTGGGAAAATTTGGTTTATACAAAAGATGATTACAATGCCATCTGCGCACAGTCTTTCAAAAACCCATCTATTTGGGACCTACTCTACATCTGTGCACAAAAAAATAATCCCATCAACTGGATGAACATCTCCTTCTCGCTTCCATCAGAAAAAGCTGAATGTGTAGGTGATTGCTGTGAAGCAGGAATCTGGGCTATTCTACAGCTCGTACTCTCCCCCCTTCTTGATGCGGAATATGACCTTTCACTCATTCCCAAAGACCTCCAAAATAAAAAATCAATAAAAGAGTTTGTTAAACTTCTTACGGGCGAAGATATCAATGACAAACTCATTCGCAAAAGCCTATTCTTTATGCTCTCAGATCCGCAGTTTAAAACGGGCCGTGGGAAAATTGTCTACAACCAACCAGCCCTTTGTTACGAGCTAAAGCCCTCTATCTCAAATATTCTTAATGCCCTTAACTATCTCTTTGAGAGCGATGTACAAGATTTTAAAACCCTTGGTACATTACTTAGCTCAGAGAAACAGACTATAACATTTGAAATAAAAGAGGATGCACCACAAAGTGATTGTGGAACTATTGATTTAACCATTACAGATAACAACACCAAGGCAACCCGCTGCCTAACATTGGACGTATCTTCTAAACATGTAAATATCACGCAATCAAATCAAAAAAAATCGGCGTCCGAGATTAACCATGAAGAACTTCTTAACTCATTAAATTGCAAAAAAACAGACTTTCCATTTTCAACATGCTTTTATAACCCAACTCCTGCATTCAATCTATTTAGACCATTCTCAAGAAATGAGTTAAACAACGTATTCCGTCTATGGAAAACATCCGACAATGAGAGCGTATTACTGCAACAGAGAGTACTAAAACTTATAGACTTCTCCACCATAATCTATCAAGAAGGCGATCTTGACAATGATGTCGTGCAAATACTCGCACAGAGTGCCAATAAATCTCCCTTTAAAGAATTCATAGCACACGCTAACTCAACCGAGTTAATCCGAATGCTAATTCAAAACAACTCTTTAGAAACGTTTATAAGTAATATAGATAAGTCGTGGAGCGGTTTTAAAGAGCTCTCTTCACTCGCTCTTATTGCTAATAACTATCTCGTTACAAAAGGTACTTTAAAAGCACTAACTTTTTTAGAAACCTACAAAAGCGACTGGAAAACAGACGAAAAATTTATCGACAGCCTCTGGAAAACGTTTTTTACAAATCCCCAAAACAATAATATTATAGAAGATCCCAAACTTGATTTTTTTGAACCCCTATTTAAATATACTTTACTACCCTCTTCGGCGCTTATTACCACTCTTTGGTATACGACGTCAAACCTCGACCTATTAAATAAACTTTTAGATCATAAGTACCCTGACTGGAGAAAAACAAAGAAAATAGATGACAATCTCCCTCTATGGGCAGGCTTAAGCAAAAACAGCCCATTTCTTAAAGCAATCGGCCAAAACACAGATTCTATCCTCTTTCAGGCTTTAACTAAGGATGTAGATTTTGGTATCAACACACTAACAAACATATGGCTATGTACAGAAGATCCTGCCACCTTTGTCGCCTACTTAAACGCCACAAACAAGGGATGGGAAACAGATAGTGAATACATAAAAATACTATGGGAAATATTAAAAGATTGCGGTAAATTTCCAGCATATATCGGACATCCTGCCTTTAAACGCTTTGTAAAAACAATTGACCAAAATGATATATGGTTAAATGCCATAATTCACAGTATTAATCAAGAAGAACGAGACCTAGCGCTGAAATCACTCAATTCAATAGACCCTAAGTGGGGAGAAGAGAAAGAATTTGTACAAAAAATCTGGCAACTTGTGCTCCCCTATGTTTTTTTATTCGATAACATATTTGGAGAAGCAGCCTCTGATAAATTATATGAACCCTTTCACAAACATATAGACCTTTTAGACCGTCTTCACATTCTTTGGAAAACGTGCCTCAATCCTACAAATGGAGCTATAAACATGCAGCAACTCCTAAATCAGGAGCAACCAAACTGGCACACCAATGATCTTTTTGTTCAAACCCTGTGGAAAAATCTCGCGGGAAAAAAGAATCACTTTATCGATGCGTTAAAAGACTTTCCACCACTTGAAGTTTTCAGACCCTTTATTCAACAAATTCTGCTCGGCAAAATCTTTCTCTCAGAAGACTCTCCTTTAAAGAAAGAGATGGAAAAATGGTTGATGGGATTTCTTTCTCAAGAAAATATATTGTTTTTTATTTTTTTAGAGCAACATACAGAGACCGTTCTAAATTTTCTCGAAAATCAAAAGATCAATTTGACAAAATTCATTAATAAAATGAAAAAATGTTCCTTTAAAACCATGGCTCAAAATTATTTGGCAAAATACTAGTCTTCCCAAATCTTTCTAATCATACAAGACCCGTTTGCCACATCTTTTAGGGATGGCAAACGGGTCTTGTAATTCTCTAGCAAAAGAAGTTACGATTTAACAGAAAAACGGTACACTAGAATTAACAATGGGATTAAGAAGCAGAAAGATTTGGGAAGAAAGCCAATGCTAGAAGCTACGAATTGTAAACGGGGTGCAAAAATACTCTACCGAGATGAACCTCATGTGGTTGTAGAATACACACACATGAAACCTGGTAAGGGTGCAGCTTTTGTACGCCTAAAATTAAGAAACATGCTATCACAGTCCATGTTTGAACAGACCTTCCGTCCGGAGGAAAAGTTCGATGAGCCTAAGTTAGAATACAACACCATGCAATACCTCTACATGGACGATAATAAGTGTGTATTTATGAACACTGAATCTTACGAACAACTTGAAATAGAGATAGATCTTCTTGAAGACGTCAAAGACTTCCTCAAAGAACAAGCCGAATACACTATGCTCCACTGGAATGGACGCTTGATAGGGGTAACGCCTCCGCTTCACATGGAATTGAAAGTCACAGATACCCCACCAGGAGTAAAGGGTGATACAGCTCAAGGATCTGGCACCAAGCCCGCGACGCTTGAAACAGGTCTTGTCGTGCAAGTTCCACTGTTTGTAAACATTGACGATACCGTCAAAGTTGATACGCGTGATGGAAAATATATAGAACGAGTTTTAAATAAATAGAGGTTTAAGGTGTCTGAACAGCCGTCAGGAAATCAATATCCAATGCCCGTTTCATGCAACGAGTTAACACAACGAGATCAACGAGCTCTAATTTTCCATCTTTTGTATGCCGTTGATACTCTTGATTATGATACAAGCTTGGAATCAGTTGCAGAAAATATAAGTCGCGAACATGGCTATATTATTCTGTCCCACGATAATGTATTTCTAACGGCTTCAGCCATCATTGCAAATCGCGCTAATCTAGACCTACAGATAGAACCTCTTTTAGCCAATTGGCGTTTTGACCGATTGGGACTAGTAACAAAACTCATTATGCGATTTGCACTCTGGGAACTACAGCGTCCCGAGACCCCGCCATTGGTTGTCATTAACGAAGCTGTTGAACTAGCTAAATGCTTTGCAGAAGCAAATGCTTACCGCTTTGTTAATGGCGTTCTGGATGAATGGGCAAAGAAATATCTGCCTGCAGATGCACTTATTGCTACCGTAGAAGAATCTACTATTCCCTCTTCTTTAGATAACGAAGCATAAAAAATTAATCTAACATCCTACTATTTTATAAGAGGCTGCTGATCAAGCGGCAACGGAATCTCTTCAATTAGAATGTCATCATCTACAACAAGATTGTTGCCCTGATTTGCCACAGGTGGTTGCATTGGCTGCTGAGGTTGAGGCGCAGGTTGATTAACAACTGAATTTTGCACTGGATTATTATTAACTAACGGGAGCTGCAAATTAATAACTGGTGCCTGTACTTGCTGTGGTACAACAGGTTGATTAACAACCGGATTTTGCACTGGATTATTATTAATGAGCGGCTGAACAGGCTGCTGAAGTAATGGCTGCTGATTATTAACAACGGGTGGCTGAACTGGCTGCTGTATAGGTTGATTAACAACGGGAGCTGGAACATTATGGTTCCGTTTATACACAAGTATATAAGGAGTTGACC
>CAYRPI010000059.1:0-650 GCA_964426225.1 uncultured Candidatus Babeliaceae bacterium
ATGCAAGTAAAATAAGCTTTGAGCCAGATTCGTCAATGACATATGCTAACAGAGTTAGTTGGTTGATTATCTTAAACTTATAGACTCTGATGCCACGTAAGTCTCCCCGTTTTATTTCACCAATTGTTGGTTTTTTGCTGATAGTTCTTAGGGCTTTATCAAGCGCAAGTTTTTGGTTTTCGTGCAATTTCTTTATTTGCCTGGCGAAGTTCGGGGTTTGCAGAATTTCCATTGCTACTTCTTAGTAAAAGAATATTTCTGCAATAATCCTTCTTTTGCTTCTTGCTGTGAGATAAGAATCTCCTTGATAAATTCATAAGTTAAATCTGGATTTTCTTCCACTATTTTACCAATTTTTGCCCAATGTTCAATTTGCCCTGCAATTGACCTGTTTAATACTTTAGAGGTTGTTTTTGCATCAGAAACTATACTATCAGATAACTTTACAGCTGTTGGCATAATACACTCCCTTTATTAACGATTTAATCTTAACGTAGTTTTTTCACTAAACTTAGAATACCGCTAAATGTATCAAAATACAACCTTTTGCAACTATATAAAACTTTAAGAGAGTAGGATACAACTCTCTTCCCCAACTATTGGGCATGATAATGCATTCTTTATAAACGCTGGATTTGAGTATAAGTTCT
>CAYRPI010000059.1:660-5995 GCA_964426225.1 uncultured Candidatus Babeliaceae bacterium
ACCCCCACCCCGCCAAAGATGAAGTGTTATGTTAGTTTTTTTGAGATAAAAACATCAGGGCATTGGTAGATACAACTAACCTATCAATGCCCTGATTAATTTGAAACTATGAAGGATAGTTTTGCAACAAGCCTTCTTCTGCTTTGGCAACTATCTCGTCGGATAATTTTATGATGCTTGCCATAAAGGCGTCCTTTTCTATTTTTTACAAGCTTTGTCTAGTTGTTCCAATATCCACAGGTTTCGAGAAATGGAGCCGATCCTTTCCTTCCTTTTTTCATCTATTTTAGCAATAAGCCAGTGTGGGATGCGCAGAGTAAGTCTATGGTCCTGTTCTTCACCGCCCTGGGTCTCTGGGACAGAGCCTCCTTGGCTAATAAACTCTTGTACCATAGCTTCATTTTTATCGGTTTCTGATTTTAAAGTGTGGGTATGTCGAATTAGTTCTTTTAGTGCCATTTTTATGTCCTGATTATGCCATAGCGCTGTCGCGACGACATGTTTTTGATGTCATTTTGACAGATTTTTTATGTTTATTAAATGTCTCGTTTTCACCGAATATAGCATCGTGCAAGGCTAACATTTCACTTACAGCCTTTTCATCTTTTCGAGCTTCAATAATTCCCATGCCTTCGGACGTGGCGTTTGAAAAAGCTTTCCTCAATGCAATGGTTGTTTCGAGTAGAGAGAGACCTTCTGTCTTGCCAAGGATTTGCATCGCAACTTCATTATCGTTGCCTCGCGTTCCTCCGCAATTAATAAAACAGTTGGCTACCAGTTTGGGGTTTAAGATTTTTGCATCTGCAACTAGAGCGGCAACTTTTGAGGCAGTCCAGATGTCAAAGCTTTTAGGTTGAAAGGGAACTAAAAAGATATCTGATATAGTTAAAGCAGCGCGAAGGCTTATGGTATCCCGTCCTCCACAATCTATTATGATGTCATCATAGTTGCTGGATAATTTTAAGACCTCAGTTCTTACGGCGACAGATTTTAGACGTATGGTCGTCCAGGGGGTAGTAAGCCCAAGTCCCATGCGATGATCGGTCCAATCTCCAGCGGTGCCTTGGTCGTCTGCATCAACTAATAAAATTTTAAGACCGCTGAGGGCTCGTATTACGGTAAGATTTGTTGCAATAAGTGATTTGCCAACGCCCCCTTTTATTCCACCAATGGTTAGTATCATTACTCTTTTCTCCCTTCCCAGGACTAAATCCTGTTTTTCTAGTCAGTCAATTTTGTGTCTTTTTTGAGTCACTTTGCTGTCATCACAAGACATTATTTTTTTGTCATCGATATGTCAAGAGTTTGCCAGCGTGTGGCATATTTATGACATTAATTTGACATAGTAATGATGGCATAAATATGTCTCTTGAGTGATGATTTTTTGAGATTGAGTTATCGGCGTGTTATCGGCATACTAAAGAGTATGTTTGATGCCGATAACATGCCGATGGGAGTAGGAAATGAAGTTTGAACCTTTTTCAGGATTTAATCCTGTTTATACCATAAGCTCTAAAATTGCGAATGGGTTGATGCGTATTGAAGCCGTTAAGGCTAAAATTTCGCATATGCCTTTAACTGTTTCTGTTTTAAAATCTTTGCGAGAAACTGCACGACTTTATTCAACTCATTACTCCACTAGAATTGAGGGAAACCAATTAGATTTTGGGCAGGTGGGGAAAGTTATTTTTGAGGAGAAAAATTTTCCTGGTCGTGCTCGTGATGAAGTTGAGGTTAAAGGATATTATGCAGCTTTAACTCGCGCTGAGCAGTGGGTTAATCGGGGCAACTCATTGACCGAAAAATTAATACAGCAGCTCCAAATGCTAGTTATGAACGAGCCCATTTCTTACCGTGATGGTCAGAATGTTATTTATGACGGGCATAGTCGCCACATTGTCTACTTGCCTCCAGAGGCGAAGGATGTGCCAGGTCTTATGTCCAGTTTAATCGAGTGGATTTGTGACCAAGAAAAAAGCCTTTTGCTTCCATGTCCCCTTGTTGCAGCTATTGCCCATTATCAATATGTTACCATTCACCCCTATTATGACGGAAACGGCAGAACTGCACGGTTGCTTACAACGTTTGTGTTGCATCGTGGCGGATATGACCTTAAAGGACTTTATTCCTTGGAAGAGTATTATGCTCGCAATTTAGATGCTTATTATACGGCAATGAGTCTGGGGCCTTCTCATAATTACTATGAAGGACGCGCAGAGGCTGATATAACGCCTTGGATAGAATATTTTATTGAGGGCATGGCGGTTGCTTGTGAAAATGTTTTTAAACGGATGGAGATGGAAGCTGTTACGGGCAAGCAAGATCAGGAAGGATTGATTCGTCAACTTGATCCAAAACAGCGTAAGGTTCTGGAATTATTTCGGGATTTTGAAATTGTAACAGCAGGCCAGATCGGGGCACTTTTTGGTTTTAAACCACGCACTAGTTCACAACTCTGTAAAAGATGGGTGGGAATGGGATTTTTAGAGGTTGTTAATCCGTCAAATCGAAATCGAAGTTACAAACTCAATGCTCTCTTTAAGCCGCTTATTGTGGGATAAGTTGGCTTTTAATAAGTAGGGTTGGATTAGCAAAAAAACTATTTTCAAGATTTGTTGTTTAGCAAGATAAAGAACCCCTTTTTTTGTCAAAAAATGGCCGGAATTTAGAGGGAAACTATTGACCTTTATGGGTGGAGTGAGACTAGTATAGAAAGGGCGGACAGGACTTAATCTTGGAAGATGAGCGTCTTTATAAAAGTGGTTTTAAAAGGAGAGGCGTTGTGAAACAGTTGAGTTTATTATGGGTAATTATTTTTTATTATGGGATAAGTTTAGGGTTTATTTCCTTTAGTCCTTTGCTAGATGATAAGGGGATGCCAAAGATTGAGCGGGGGGCTGTAGTTGGTTTTGTGTCGGTGCCGGTGGGAGCGGGGAGAAATAGCCAAGGAGTTCCTATTCCTACGTTTAAAAGATATGAGGCTAGAGATAAGGGGGAGAGTCTTCGGTTTAAGGGATCTTTTGGGGAGTTTGACTCTGAAATACCATGGACAAAGGATGCCTCTTTTGAAGAAAGTTTTCGAGCATTAAATTATGAATGGGCATCACTGGACAAACAAAAGGGCTTACTTTTTAGACCTTTTTGTTTTTATGATGTGATGGGAGTTTTGGAGTTTGATTTCCATGATGGTTCACGTTGTAATCCCGTTAATTTTGCACTTTATCCACCTCTTTCAGATATGGATCGAGAAGGGTTTGTTAAATTAGATGAAAAAAAATATGGTTCGATCCTAAAAACTTTCCCTGGAAGAAGAGCCCTCTGTGGGTCTCATTTTAGGGTTATAAGTAATGATGAACTCAGACAAAAACTTGATGAGAAATCAAAAAAATTTATACCGGTAGGGGTGGCTGGAATTAGGGTTGATGATGGGTATGAGTTAGTTGAAAAAAAGGGGTTAGTGGAAGCTTTTAAGGAGACGGATATTCGGTATCTACAAGAAAAGCATCCTGGGGCAGTTTTTCAGGTAGGTAGTTGTTTTGATACGTTTGATAGAGGGATTGGGATTAGGGATAACTTTATTGAGGATATATTGTATCGGTGTGGCCGGTGGGGGAACGCGGTTTTGGGAACTATGGGAGGAACTATTATACGTAAGTATGTGTTGCCTACTATTAATCTTTTAGAAGGACTGGTACACGCAGAAAAAATTGAAATGGATCCATCGAACCCTGGGCTAGTCTGGTGGATAAAGAAAGATCTGGATGCGGCCGATGTGGGGAAAATAAAGGTGGGAATCCATGAAAATGTTATGGTGACAAGTGGATTTTCTCCGGCTTATTTTGCTAATGAAAAGGCAGGTAGATTGTTTAGCCTTGATATGGTTAGACCACGCATTGAATTTTTTTATAGGAATGGCTTTATTCGTCCCGAGGATGATCCTGTTTATGTTTTCAACTCTTTTATTGATAAAGAAAAAATGGATATCAGAGTGGATCAGGTCTTTGTGGGGAGCTTAGATTTAAACCATGGGAAAAATCCTGAGGCGAGGGGATTAACGGCAAAAAATTCAAAGCTTATTCTTAAGGCAGCGTATAAAGGAACTATTCTTGCAGCGGCATTACGTTCTATAGAACGTCGCGAAAAAAATCCTGATTGTGGGCCTCAAGAGGTTTTCCTTTCAATGATTGGGACGAGTTTTTCTGGTGGGCAGATTGAGTGGATTGTTGAGTTGTTTGAGGAGCAAGAATTAATAGATCTGATAGCGGGGTTCGATCTGTTAGTTTATTTAGTTATTTATCCGACTGTGCAGATTAAAGAAAAACTTACAGATGATGTTCTTAATCGGTTTAATGCGTGCGCAAAACGGGTTTTTGAAAAAGCTCAGAAATTGGGAAAAGTAGAAAATTTAGGGATTGCGATTTAGGATATTTATAGGCAGTGTAAAAAACTTTTTCAATAAGGAGTTGAAAGATGAGGCTAGGACCAACATGGGTCATGACGCAAAGTATAGTCTATTCCTTTTCGCATATTTTCCCGTGGTTTTTTGTTATTGTTGGAGCGCTAGGATCTATCTTTCTAACGCTTTTGTATGATAAATATGTTCCGGTTTATTCAGGGGTTGAATATTGGTATGAATTAATTCAGACTATTTTTAGTGTGTGGTGGTATATAGCTGTGTCAAAGAAGGTGTTGGCACATTTGCGTGGAGAGAGTTGTTTGGTGGGGCATGCTATGAAAGATGCGGTGAAAAAAACTGCATCCATGTGGTGGTTAGTTGCATGGTTAACACTGTTACAGTGGGCAACAGTTCCCTTATTACAAAGACCTTATTGTTACGGGGAAAATATAGACCTTTTTGCGTTTCTTTTTATAATGTTAATTTTAGTCTTCCAACTTTTTCTTAATTTTTCTATTCTGCCTTCCATAGCGGCTGGAGAATTATCTTTTAAGAAACTTTATATTAATGCTCTTGATTTTGTAAGACGACAATTTGCAGGATTGCTCTATTTTTTCCTTTTAGTTGCAGTTGTGTGGGGAGGGCTTATGTTGCTCATGAGCTTCTTTGTCTTCTTATTCAAAGGTATGACCGAGTGCGTAATTATGCTATGTTGGCAACCGGAAGTTGCTAAAATTGTTATTATTTCCCTGGCTACTTCGACTGTGACGCTGTTTTTGGCAATAGCTCAGACGATTTTCTATAATTCACAGCAGGGTGAATCGGCTAAATGGGGATAGGCTTCCTGAGAGTTGCGGTTTTTGTGCGACAAACTCTTTCTTGTCTATTTTATTCTTTACTTTTTTATATAATTTAAAATAGAATATTATTGTAAAATAG
>CAYRPI010000059.1:6005-6426 GCA_964426225.1 uncultured Candidatus Babeliaceae bacterium
CCGTGTCAAATGGAGGACGGATATGGTTTTTGTGAAATGGATGGTGCTCTGCGGGTTTTGTGGCTGTCTTACTGAAATTGTGGCTAGCAATAAGTCTGATGGAGAAGAGAGAGCGGAAAAATTGCTTAGTACTGTACAGGAATCGTTATTGGAGTATTCTCCTTGGCAGCAAGCACTAGGTATTATGGATGTTTACTATAGTTCTCCGAATGTGCCTAAAATAACTCCGCTGGATTTAATAGTTGCAGCGCTTGATAAGAAAGGGATTCGAGATTTTGTAGAGCAGGCCGCGCTTACTTGTGCAGCTAAGAAAAGTACTACTAATATAAAGCCTGTTCTTCAGAGCAAACTGGTGGGTGAAAAATTAAAAACTGGGCTTAATTCTAAACAGCTTTTTTCATGTGCATTGCCACAGTTATTG
>CAYRPI010000059.1:6436-7995 GCA_964426225.1 uncultured Candidatus Babeliaceae bacterium
CATATAATCGAGCATGATAGAGAGCAGGCTATTGTTAAAAAGCCTAGGTTTAATCAGTACTCGACGCTTCTGGTCCTGCCGCTTGATAAATGGGTGAAATTGGTTGGCGTTAAAAAAGGGGATGTTGTAAAAGAGTTTGAGTGTGATGAGCCGGTTGATAAGGTTGTGTTTGGACTAGGTAGTAAGACTTTAAAAGTAAAGCATGAGTCTGGAAATAAAAGTCTATTTAATTTAGAGAATCTGCCAGGCGATCTAGTGTTTAAAAAGCATACGTCTCTTAAGTATGCGAGCTTGGGGTTACATTTCTTGCGGCAAGCGAGCCTGTCTACATTTCCTGCAAGTAAGTCGACGGTTACAACTAATACACCATCAAAAAAAGATCTTTTCTCATCTTCATCAAGTAATGATCTTTTTCCATCTTCACCAAGTTATGACCCTTTGTACTTGTCGGGAGATATCTGTTATCAGGTTGCAAAAGATGTGTTTGGATATGAAAATATTTTTAATTCTATTGATAAAACCCCGGTGCAGACCGTTAAATTATGGGAGGCTATAAAAAAACAGACTCCCTCTTCTGCGTGCAAGGGTGTTATAAGCGAGGATCTATTTTATGGTGCTACCACAACCGATCTGGATGTTGCACTCTGGAAGCTTTTTAAAATATTAAAGCCTTCGCAATACCTTTTGGTTGAGTTGTTGCGTTATCGTACGAATAAGCAAAACAGTTCGTTTAAGTTGCCAAAAAAATCATGGGGATTAGAGGCGTTTCTTGGGCTTGATTCGTGGACCCGAAACTATATTACGAGCAGTTGGAATGTGAATTGTCCCTGAACATTGCAGATGACTAGGGGAAAATTTTATTTTTAGTGATAAACTTTTCTTTAGTAACTCATGTATTCAGGATTAAATCCTGTCCTCTGTCGTACCTGATGGGTGTTTAATGAAAAAATTTCAACGCACTGTTTTTTGTGGCAAGGTGGCTGAAGAGCACCTTAATCACGTAATCACTATCTGTGGATGGGTGCAGAAGCGCCGTGACCATGGAGGATTGATTTTTATTGATCTTCGAGATCGCAGTGGTCTCATGCAAGTTGTTTTTGACGCTAAAGTAGAGGCGGCGGCCCATCAACAGGCACATGCGTTACGCTCTGAATTTGTTATTTCTGTAACAGGGACTGTAGTTGAAAGAACTGCAGAAACCGTAAATCGTGACTTAGAAACGGGCCGGTGGGAGCTTGTAGCCTCGGACCTTGAAATTTTTAATAAAGCAAAAGTGTTACCATTCACGCTTGATGAAGCCGAAAATGTGGATGAGGAGTTGCGTTTAAAATATCGCTACCTTGATCTTCGTCGATCTCTAATGCGTGATCGTATAGCCTTGCGGCACAAAATACTCTTTGCTATGCGAGATTTGCTTAATGGGGAAGGTTTTTATGAAATTGAAACGCCTATTTTAACAAAATCTACTTCTAATACTTTCTTAAAAAAACTTTCCCAAAAAATTCATTCAACAAATAACCGAATACCTTCTACAAACACTCATTATTCTATTATCTCCG
>CAYRPI010000060.1:0-985 GCA_964426225.1 uncultured Candidatus Babeliaceae bacterium
TGTTCTTCAAAAAGTGAGGCATAGGTTGAATTTTTAACTTCTGCGTCCAGACAGATTATGCGCTCATCTACCCCCAGTACGGCAAGCGTTTGCCCGTAGGCCTTGCGTGTTGCAACTCGTTCTTCAGGCATATAGGTTGGTAGCTTGGTGCGAAGGGTTTCTTTGTTAAGGGGCTGTAGGGGGTGTGTTGGAGGGAGGGGTTTTGTGGGAATAAAGTGAGGGAGGGAGAGGGCTAAGGTTGCTTTATGGTTAGTGTCTTCTGTAAATCGTTGGCAGAGTTTTCGCAAGTAAAAGTCGAGTTTTTCGTGGGGAAGCGCTTTGCCGTGAAAGCCGTTTTTATTTTCGATATCGCTATCGAGCCCATAGCCTTTTACCGTAGCGGCTAAAATAACGGTAGGCTTAGGGGATTCATTTTTAATAGCTTTATCAAGAGTCTTTGCAAGAGCGCTCATCTCATGTCCATCAACGAGAACTGTGTTCCAGCCAAAAGCTTCAAACTTTTGTGCAAGTTTTTGGGAGGCGTCACTCTGTGAGTTAGCTGATAGAGCATCCATTGTCAGGCCTCGTTGCCCGAGTCTGTTAACGTCCACTAATGCAATGAGATTATTAAGTTTATAAAATGCAGCGATTTCTGCAGCTTCCCAGTTGGATCCTTCTGCCATTTCGCTGTCCCCAAGCAATACAAAGGTGCGGTAGGGTAGGTTATCTTTCTTTGCAGCTAGGGCCATACCCGCTCCTATAGAAAGCCCTTGGCCTAACGAGCCGGTAGCGGCTTCACTGTAGGGAAAACGTGGGGTAGGATGCCCTTCAAGGGGTGAATCAAATTGCCTCAGTTGAAGTAGTTTGCTGTCGGATAGTTTCCCCAGCTGTTTCCAGGCGGCGTATAAAAGAGGAGCTGCGTGCCCTTTGGAGAGTATAAAACGGTCGTTGCACGGATTGTTGTAAATATCTGCATCAAAACGCATAGTATGAAAGAAAAGAACGG
>CAYRPI010000060.1:995-7841 GCA_964426225.1 uncultured Candidatus Babeliaceae bacterium
CCATTAAATCTGCAGCTGAGAGACAAGAGGTGGGGTGGCCAGATTCTGCGGCTGTGGTGGCCCGGATGCAGTCTATGCGCAGGGCAAGGGCGCGTTTTTGTAACTCTAAAATGCTTTTCATACAAACTCTCTTTTATGGTAAAATACAAAGAGTATCTCGGCTCTCGTAATTTAATTCTGCAGGATTAAATTCTGGTCTCCTGGATTAAATCCTGTTCACACTATACAAAAGTTAAAAATGGCGCAACGCAAAAGATCTTTTTCAAGATTAAATCTTGGCTTTCGTATATTCAATGGAGCAGCAGCTTTTTTGGTTACACAATTTTGTGTGATGCTTATTTCGTGGCCCTTGATGCTCTGGTGGGGGTTACCTGTTGCTACACTTAATCCTCTGGGCAACTTTGTCTTTAACCCCTTTTTGGGTGTTTTTTACTGCTGTCGGTGGTTCTTTTTTTAGCTCAACTTCTAATGATTCCTTTTTTAGGAAGCGCTTCTATTTCGGGGCTAAACCCTGTTTCTTCGGTTTCGTGGTTATTGGAGAAATTTGTGGGCTGTTGGCTTGAAATTACGACGTGGCAGCCGTGGGATTGGTATTTAACGTTTAAGCGTCCGCATCTTCTAGTTGCACTTGCAATCCCTGTTGCGGCTATGCTTATTATGCATTACAAGCCCTTTAAAACGCAGGTTCAAAAACTCGGCGCATTGACACTTCTTTTTATGATTTCAGGAATCGTATTGAGTCTCTATCCAGGGCCTCAGCAGTTGCGAATTGCCTGCGGACGGGAGATGCTTGAGATCAAGAAAATGCCCCAGGGTCTCTGTGTAACCGATGGTGGAGCGGCGCGTCGGACCAATTCTGCGGAGAGTTGGTTTAATTTTGTGTTAATGCCCGAATTAATTACCTCTTTTGGAACTGAAGTGATTGATTATTACCATCTTGAACGAATTACACCATCGGCATTGGCGTATGTATCTATGTTATGTGAAAAAAAAGTGGTGCGGAACTTAGTGGTCCCGCACCGTTTAACTCAAGATAAAAGTAGTAGAAAGATGTTTTATCTTCTTAAGTCGCGTGCTACAGCTCTTGGTGTTTTAGTTGCGGTTACTTAGATTTAGTTTTTATCTTTACACTTTTGACTTTGTGTGTCTTGGCAACTTTTTTTGGGCTTCCTGCTTTTGCAACTTTTGTAGCTTTCACAACTTTCGCGATTTTTGCAGTTTTAGGTGCAGCAATTTTCTTTGTGGCGCCGTGCATGTTGGGGTGCTCAAGATGAGCCCTTATCATCCAGGCTTCTTTTTCCCGTTGCTCAACTACGCCTAAGAGCATGTTGCTGGTAACGCGATCGCTAAATTTCTCGATTTTTTTTTCATCTTCGCGGATATGTTCGATGATTGAATGCATGTCGTGCAAAAGCTCTTCCAACATATAGTACGATTCGGGGTTTATTCCAGGGCGTTCTTTTATACGTGTTAATTTTAAGAACTCCTCGAGTGTTCCGGGTGTTTTTTCTCCTAAGGCCCTTATACGCTCCGCCACCAGGTCTACAACCTTAAAACTCTGTTCATAGAATGTTTGGAACAAGCTATGAAGAGGACCAAAGAAAGGTCCATGCACATTCCAATGAAATTTGAGTATTTTAGTGTATAGAACGTATTCATCTGCCAGAATTTTTTTCAGGTGCAAAACAACTTCTGCACGCTCTTTTTCTGACATCCCGATATCAATGTTGATATCGTGTGGATGCGTACCTATCATGAAAATTCCCCCTTTCAGGATTTAATCCTGTTTAAACGTACGTCTGTACTTCATTCCCTCATTTCCCCTATGCATAAGGAATAACATAAGTGAGATGGAGAAAGCTATAGTTTAAGTAAAAGTCGTGCTTTTTCTTTATATTTCTCTACCTCAGGCTGATCGAAAGGATTAACGTTTAATAATTCACCCAGTAAAACGGTTTCGATCATTTTCATCTGCATAAAAGCACCAAGATCATAGGCTGTTTTTTCAAGGGAGATGGTCATAAACGGACGGTTATCGTCTGTATAGACCTGTTGAACGCTTTGGCACAAGGCCTCTACAACGTGTGCAATAGGTATTCCGGTAGTCGGTAATTTATCATCAGAAGCAGGGACTGAAAGTGTTTGGTTGTTCTGTTTTACCTGGACAAAGGTAGTTACAATGCGTCGAGGGCCTCCAATATAAAATTGGAATAACGAGTGTAAGTCAACCGTTCCGATCGAAACGGTGGGTAAGATACCGGTGGGATTAAAATTCGTAGGATGAGGTCCTATTTCAGTGTTAGATGTTGCACGTGAGTTTCTTTTACCTAGGCTCTCTGCAACCAGTTGGCGATACCATTTTCCTAGAAGTTCGCAGGTGCTATCAAAGAGGAAGGTGTCATGAACAAAAAAACCTTGTTGATAGAGTAGCCAGAGGATTGAAGCGCTGGTCGCGGCTCTGTTATTTATAGGGTTTTCCAAGGTAGTGGAAAGTTCGTCTGCGGCTCCTTCACATAATTTTTCTATATCAAAGCCCATTAGTGCTAAGGGGAAGAGGCCTACGGCTGAGAATACAGAATAGCGGCCTCCTACTTGAGGTGGGATTTCAAGCGTGAGGTAGTGGTTTTCTTGAGCGCTTTGCCAGAGGGGAGAGTTGCGGTCGGTTATGACCGTGATTAGGTGGGTGTAGGAAGTGGGATGATATTTTTTAAGAAGCTTTATAAATAAAGCACCATTGATAGCAGTTTCTAAGGTGGTGCCCGATTTTGAGATAAGAATTATCTGCATTCGTTTTTTATCTATTAAATGCTCTTCTATAGTTTTTAAAAGCTCGGTTGTTGAATCGCCACCAATGGTGTCGGCGCAATAAAAGAGGGGGCTTTTATGATTTTGTTTAAGGGTGGCATGCACTGCACAGGTACCAAGATTAGAACCGCCTATGCCAATAAGAAGTATTACTTCAGGGTTAAGAGCGGCCTGTTGGCGCGCCGCGTTGATTATTGCGTTGCAATAGGTTTTATCGTGTGGTAAAAGTAGTGCGCTGAGCGGGGTTTTAATTAGTTGAGGGTCAAGAATGTTAAAAGTTGTGAGGTTTTTAGTTAGGGATTTTAATTCGTCAATTGTCTTGTGGGCGGTAGAAATGGTGATGTCGAGTTCATTAGTTTGAATGCAGGAAGTTTTCTGCCAGTAGAGTTCCATAGAATCCTTAGGATTTAACCCTCAATTGCGTTTTGGGTTGGTTTGTGGCATGATGGTAACGCTGTATATTATACAGTTGTATCATAATTGGTCCCAAAGACTAGGAGGTCTTTAAGATGAAATTTGTTCACATGAGTTTGGTAGCACTTACGGGTGTTGTAATGGCTGCATCAATGTCAGCCGAAGTACTAAGCCTGGCTAGTGCGTTTGCTCAGTATAAAGTGTCAACCTTAGAGCAATTGTCTCAGACAAAACCAGTCGCGATTAAATGGTCTGTTCCAGGGTGTCCGCCTTGTGGACGGATGGAACCTATTTTCCATTCTCTTGCTACTGAATTTGGCGATAGAGCTATTTTCATTAGTGAGAATGCACAGAGCTACATGCATTTGGTAGAATCTTATGGCATTAGCCAAGTTCCAACATTCCAACTTTTTAAAGGTGGAAAGCAAGTTAATCGTTCTACAGGTGAAACCAGTAAGGATTCACTTCGTACCATGATTACGACTAATCTAGGGATTTAGTTTAATTTTTAGAACATAATCCAGGATTTAATCCTGTTGAGGGTCGGGGTAATTCTCGACCCTCTTTGCTACTTTTTTCTCGCATAAAATCTGCTCTTTCGCCGCTTCTTTTTAGCGTCATGTAATTTTTTATTTAATTTTGTTGAATCTATATCTCTGAGTAGTATAAAATAATAATAGAATAAAATAATAAGGGTGTGATCTTGGATGGGATCGCACGATCACCCTTGAAAATTAAAAAAGTAAGAGGGGAACAGGATTTAATCCTGGAAAAGGAGGGGGCTATGAAACGCATATTAATTATATTGGCATTAGAAGCTTTGGCTTTATCAACCATTGCCTGGGGGCGGGTTGAGATTTCTAGTTGTGAGCAGGAGCTTTCTGAAGCCATAAAAATGGTAAAGGATTTGCGCGATGAATTACGTAAAGAGGCGAAAGCTTCTATTGATGCGCGACGTGATGCAGAGCACTATTATAATATTTTGACCAAGAAGGGTGGTTTTTAATTAAGCACAGAATCTACACGCTCTGGTTTTCATACTTTGTCCATGGTATAGTGATGGCGTAATTTTTACCTATCTCTAAAATCAGGGAGAGTCATGAGTCCATCGTCTTATCGCGCCTGTAAGTGGGCGCCTATTTTTGTAATTTTGTTATGTTTTAGTGGTTGCGGCCGCAAGAAGAAAGAGGAAGCTCCAAAGCTTGAACCGCAGGTTCAGGTCGTAACTGCGGTTCAAGAGATAGCAACGCCCGAAGAATTTAACAAACTCATGGAGAGCGGTAAGGGGATAATTGCTAAGTTCCATGCTACCTGGTGCCCTCCCTGCTTGCGCATGAGACCTCTTTTTGATGCAGTAGCGCACAAGTATGAGGGTAAGGCTCATTTTGTTTCGATTGATGTGGACAAGCCTGAAGTTAGAGATCTGGTAGACCAGTTTGTTAAGGAAGGGGTGCCTCTGTTTGTCTTTGTTGATAAATGTGGGCAGACGGTTGATATTCATCCTGGTGGATATGAAGAGAAAGAGTTCAATAAGATTGTTGCAGAGTTTGTTGAAAAAAAGTGTTAATGATTTGATATTAAAGCGAGAGGGAGCGAGAAGATTTTTATAACTTCTCGCTCCCTCTTGCTTTAAGTAGGATTAAATCCTGCTTATTGAGTAGGCCTTATAATTGGAAGTTCTTTAAATAGTCTTCTACTGCAGTACGTTCATGTAATCGTACCCATAAGGTACCGCCCGAGAGGCTTTGGACATTAAATTTTATCTGTCCATACTTTTTTATGAAGTCACTACCCCAATCAGCTTCGGGCCAAGAGTTCCCAAAAAATTGTGGTATTTTCTCTTTCATCTGTTGGGCTAATTTAATTCCTGCAAGAGCTTGTTGAGCTTTCTTTTTTCTGAATCCTTGTTCTTTTTTTATCTGCTCATTTAAGAAGGTGATTATTTTTGTAAATAATTTTATATTAACCCTTTTCATGCTTGTATCGAAACAATTTGGACAGACAAGAGGATCAAGCGCATACCAGATGAATGAGTTTAAGAAGGTATAAATTTTGTTTATATTTGCGTCCCGTTTAATTTTATCCATACCGCTTGTACTTAGTATTCCTAAGTTGTCGATCATATTTCCTATTTCTTCAAGGTCTATGTTGAAATATTGAAAATATTTTTGTTTTTTACGTTCTTCTTCAGGTTTATTCTCCCAATTTTTTTTCTCGGGGAGGTCGTGGATTGTTGATGCAGGGTATAAGACTTTGCCTAAAGCTTTTTGTTTCGTATTAAAGTCAAGGGTTTTAAGATCTGTGGGAGCTGTTACACCCTGGCTTTTTAGGTAGGTAATAATATCTTCTTTGTAGTTTTCTACCAGAGCATTTATTTTTTCCAGCATTTTGGGTGCAGATTGAATTTCGTTTTCATCTATCGTGCTTAGAAGATCTATGTTGAATATTTTTTCACCCGAGTAAGGGTCTGTTGTAGTTCTTTCAATCACGATCCATGCAGCAGAGCACCATACACGGTTTTTGTCCGATGAGAGGAGGTTTTTAAGGAACGTTTGGTCAAGGCCAAAATCTTTTACGACGTCTCCAAGCATGTCTAGTACCTTGCGAAGGCGTTCGGCTAGCTCATCTGAACTGGAGATAAATGCTTTTGCATCGGGGTCGATAACGCCTGAATTGAGAAGATCTTGAGCCTGTTTAGCATCGGCAGAGGTGTTGATAAAGGCTAAAACGGGTCCGACTATTTTTTCTAAGGTTTCATTAGCTCTTTGCCCTGCGCTTGTTCCTGCGTAAACTTTTTTTTGTAGGTCGGGGTAACTTTTTTCTAGTAGGCTGACGGTGTAGCCAAAGCAATCTTTCTCAAGCTGGCGGCGATACTTACGAGCAAAGGGTTTGCCTTCTGTTTTCATGTCTAGCAGATTGAGGAAGGTTTTTATTCTGCGTGGTTGGATCTGAGCAAATAGAGTGAGAACGGTAGTTAAAAATTGAACATCATCCTCTGATGATTTTGAGAAGTCGAAGTCTGTTATTGCTTTTATAAGGTTGTTGAGTGTCTTATCTTGATCTACTTTAAGAGCCCAACCGGATTCTTCTGGTTTGCTTATATCTTTGTAGAATTGTTGGACAGGTGCAACAATTTTGTTTTTAAAGGAGACTGAGGGAGAGAGTTTTTTAGGCGTTAATATTAGATCCCCCATTTTGTCGATTTCAGTTTTGCGATTCGACTTAAATTTGTTGAATTGCCCATCCAGATAATTTTTTTTCTCAGTATCCAAGGTCACTGGGGTTTGAGAAACGGTTTTTAATACTACTTTTAGGTTTTCAATCCATTCATTCCATTCTTTCTCTTCTTCGTCTGAAAGTACTGCAGATGGCTTGCCTGTGCCTGGTTTTTTCGGTTGTTTTGTCCCAAGGCTTTCAAGGTCTTTAAGCAAAGGGAGAGTTTTGGATTTTAACGTATTGATTAGTGCCTCTAAGGCGCTTTTATAATCTTCTGATTCTTTGACGGTAGTGTTAAACCCCTTCATTTTTTCGATCAGGGTATTTATTACGGCTGTTTTTACGTCTGATTTAAAGTTAAAATTTTTGTCGTTTAAAGCCGATTCGAATTCTTTTTTTACATCATCAAAT
>CAYRPI010000061.1:0-7818 GCA_964426225.1 uncultured Candidatus Babeliaceae bacterium
AGCTTAAGTATGAGCACCATTGTGCAGTCGTTGATGTTGGAAGAATATTCAGCTTTATCGAAGGGTGTTTCTCCGGTCCAGTTTGTTTGATAGGGATTGGCGCCCTTTTGAAGTAGGTATTTTATCATTTTTCTTCTTCCGTTAAAGCAGGCATAATGGAGAGGCGTGTTTCCCCATGAACCTGGCTGGTTGACAGGCACATGTGCTTCCTCTACGAGAAATTTAACCATGGCAAGCGCGCCCAAGTCTGCCACTAGTGCCAGGGGAGTATTGCTAGTAGCTAATGTAGCATTTGCCCCCTTGCCTACCAGGTATTTAGCCGTTTCATAGTTGTTGCATGCGCATGCCCAATGGAGCATAGTCCAATCGGCTCCATCCTGGAAGTTTACGTCTACTTTGCGGCTTTCGATTTTGAATTCTGTTCTTTCAAATATATTAGAACAAGCAGACGTAATTCCAACCGTGCTCATGAACAAGCATGTAAGACAGAGTGTGTAATATAATTTCATCATTAACACCCTAAGCTTTTATATTTTGTTCAAGCCAGAGCCGCAGATCATTTTTTAGGGTCTGTGGAATGTGCACCGCGCCACCCTGTAGAGTGTCTCCAGAACAACCACCTTTTAATCCTAATGACGTTAGCCAAGTTGCGCAGGCCTTTAGATCAAACAGGGTGCCAAATTGTGCTGGGCGCACTGCAAAGAAAGTGGAAGAGTCGGCGCCTTTTGAGAGTAAGAAATAAAAGCCCGGTTTCTTTTGGGAGAGCTGTTGCCCCAGATCGCGCAATTCTTTCCCTGACATCTCCTCAACGGTTATAAATCCAAAGGGGAGTCCGCGGACCATCTCAGTATTGTTGAGCCATTCAGGTACTTGCAGTATCGCAAGCTTTTGACGCAATTCACGTACCGTTTGGTTTAGCTCTTTCTCTTCTATCTGTAGTTTTTTGACTGCATCTAAAACTTCATGTGTCTGAATTTTAAAGTGTTGAGCAAGCGATTTAACGGTTGTTAGGGTTTCGTCAAAAAGTTCGCGCGCAGCATCGCCCGTTACAGCCGTTATGCGTTTAACTCCTGTTGAGAGCGCTGAGATTGAGGTAATTTTAAAGAGACCAATTTCTCCTGTTGCCTGCACATGGGTTCCGCCGCATAACTCGGAAGAAAATCCAGGGACCTCTACAACTCGAACCGATTCTGGGTTGTATTTCTCGCCAAAGAATGCGATAACTCCCTCTTGGACCGCTTGTTTGTAGTTTGTAGTGCGTGTGTTTACTGGGCTGTTTTCGAGAATTTTCTGGTTTACCAGTTCTTCAATTTCCATGAGTGTGCTTTGAGAAATTGTCTCATGATGCGTAAAATCAAAACGAAGGTAATCAGGACTTACGAGTGAACCGGCTTGTTTGACGTGAGAGCCGATAAATTTTATAAGCGCAGCTTGTAAAAGATGGGTTGCGGTGTGATTACGTGCAGAGCTTTTACGTGTTTTTTTATCAACGGTGAGAGTAATTTTATCACCGACTACTAGTTTTTCAGGGGCATCTATAGAGAATACGAATGCATTATTTATTTTTTTGATTTCGCGGACTAATGAAGAGTTTCCATGTGAAGTGGATAGGTAGCCGGTATCTTCCATCTGGCCGCCACATGCAACATAAAACGGGCTCTGCTTAGGTACGACCATGCAGGCCGTTCCGCGGTCAATCGACTTTATAAGTTGTCCGTCTAGTAAGAGTGCTATGATGGATGTGTGGATGGTGAGATTATCGTATCCTACAAATTCTGTGGTTAAGGAAGGATCGAGAATAATTTTCTCGGCAGATTCTATTTTTTTACCTGATTGCTCTCGTTGCATCGACATTGCCTGATCAAAGCCATGTTCATCAACTGAAAAGCCTTTTTCATAAGCTACTAGAGAGGTTAACTCAAAAGGAAAACCGTAAGTATCGTATAATTTGAATGCTTGTTCACCAGAAATGACTTTTTTGTCGGAAATTTCTTTTAAGTACTTTTCTAAGATCGCTTGTCCTTGAATTAAATTATGGGCAAATTTTTCTAGTTCACTTACAAGGATGCTTATAATCAGATCGCGATTGGTTTGTAATTCAGGATAGATTGATCCCATGCTATCTATAAAGGTTGGTGCAAGTTTTGAAAAAAACATAAGATCGCCCAATTTTTGGGCGAATAGAGCGGCGCGCCGTATAATTTTACGAAGTACATAACCACGGCCTTCATTTGACGGCATACCACCATCGGCGATACAAAGACTTGTGGAGCGTATGTGATCTGCAAGTACGCGGAAGGCGGTCTGTGTTTCGGGGTCGGAGTTTTTATAGCTCTTGCCGGAGAGTTTTTCAAGTTCTTTTATGAGGGGTTCAAAGATATCAGTATCAATTACGGTGGGAGTATTTTGTAGTACCGCGCATAGCCGTTCTAATCCCATTCCAGTATCGATGCCCTTGTGTTCCAGAGGTAGTTCTTTGCCGTCAGATTGGCGGTCAAATTGCATAAAGACAAGATTCCAGATCTCTAAAAAGCGTTCGCATTCGTCGCCAGGTCTAAGATTAAGTTCTGAATCATCTTTTGCGTCACGGTCATAATAGATTTCGGAACAGGGCCCGCAGGGGCCTGTGTCACCCATTTGCCAAAAATTATCTTTTCTGCCAAGACGTACGATACGTTCGGTGGGGATTCCTATTTCTTTATTCCAAATTTGATAAGCTTCGTCATCTGCTTCGTAGACGCTGACATATAATTTTTCTGGTGCGAGTTTAATTTCAAGGGTTAAGAAATCCCAGGCAAAGCGGATGGCCTCTTTTTTGAAATAGTCCCCGAATGAGAAATTACCGAGCATTTCAAAGAAGGTAAGATGGCGTGAGGTGCGGCCCACATTGTCGAGGTCGTTATGTTTTCCACCAGCGCGCATACATTTTTGTATAGTTACAGCTCGAGAGTAATGCAGCTTTTCTTTTCCTAGGAAGATATCCTTGAATTGGTTCATTCCTGCATTTGCAAAAAGAAGCGTAGGATCGTCGGCGGGGATAAGCGACGAACTTGAAACCTTTGTGTGACCATTCTTTACAAAGAATTCAAAGAACTTTTGACGAATCTCTATCGATTTCATATAGTGCTACCTGCGGTAAAAGGTCATGTATAAAGACGGATGTAAGTATATAATCTTTTATCTATTTTGAAAAAGTACGTTTATAAAAAAAGGCGTTATTAATGAAGCGACTTTTCCTGTTAGTTGCTTTTGTTGTTCCCTTAGAATGCCACTTTTGGGCATTTTGTGTGACTGAAGATTCAAAAAATAACGTTGATAAAACAAAATTATTAAATACTTCAGAGTCAAAATTGGTTCCTGAAAAACCTAGGTGGTGTGAGAAATTGGGATGTTCTTGTCAAAAGTTAAAGCCTCCGCCAAAACCAAAAATATTTCTTACGGGTTTTGTAAATGCACAACATTGCTTTGATACACGCCAGGTTTATAGTGCTCGAGATGGGGAAGGGTTAGAGTATCCACTAAAACAAGATGTTGTGGCGTGTGGAGTTGATGCGAATAAGCAGGGTTCTTTTTCGATGTTTCCCTTTAACGTTTTCTTGGCTATGCAGGCTCAGGGAGAGCCTGTTCTCGGAACTAAGAAAACCTATGCCATTATTTCAACTGATTTTCGTGGGATGGATTCCTCTACTATTGAATTATTGCGTATGCGTGATGCGTGTATTGTTTTTGATTGGGAGCGGACGCAGCTTATTGTGGGGCAGAGATTGCATCCTTTTTTTGTAGAGGATTGTTATCCTAATACGGTTGCTGGGGGGCCTATGGAGGTTTATACAAATATTCCTCTTGTTCGGGTTACCCAATGTTTAAACAGTAAATATTCAGAGCCTAGCGATAAATTAATTCTTGTTCTCGCAGGGACCCAATGCCCAGCAAGTAAGAGTAAAGGCCCTATTGATGATGCGCCTGGAACTGCTTTTGTCAGGAGTACTTTGGTGCAGCGTAATGGTGTGATGCCTATTATGCAGGCCCAGTGGCGCCATTATTTTGGCAGGGAACATTTTTTTGGAATTATGATTGAAGGGCAGCGGCTACGGCCTCGTCTTAAAACGGCTGCAACCCCTTCTTATGTAGAACAGTGTTCAGCTTTTACCGAATGTCTGTGTGGAATGTATTTAAAGATTGCATCGGATTGCATGAGTTTTAAGACTAAGGTCTCCTTTATACAGGATGGCAGTGAATTAGGTTGTATGAGTGGTTATGCCGTTGAAGCGCAATCGAGTGTATCAAAACGGCAAAAGTATACTCCGTTGCGTTCAATTTCAGCGTGGTTTGATTTTGATTTTTGGCCAGAGCAAGAGTTGAACCCTGGCGTTGTGGTAGCTTTTTCAAAAAATCTAGGTGCAGGGAAACGTTTATTTTTAGATGCTAATAAACAACCAACGGTATATTGTTATGGTCCTGGTGGTTCTTTAGGAGCAAATATTGATACGTTTTTTAAATTGTCACCACGGCTTTGGATTACTAAAGGGTCTATAGATTGTGGTCTAGAATTAGATTGGACACGAGCCTGTTTTGGGACGTTGGATGAATATGGAGCGGTGCAGGATGCAGTTCCCGTTAATAATGTTCGATTTCAGTTTTCTATTTTCTATAATTTTTAAAGAACTTTTGACGAATTTTTATTGATTTCATATAGTGCTCTTGGCTACAGAAATGTTATCTGTTATTGTGTGCAGAGCTTTTTGACAGTTCTTTGAAAAAGTACGTTTTATAAAAAGGCGTTATTAATGAAGCGATTTCTCAAAATAGGTGCAATTGTAGTACCATTCTGTTTTGTTGGACTGTTTTTTGCAGTAGCAGAGGTTCCAAAGAGTGATCCAGTAAAACCTAAAGAGGTTCCGGATAAACTTGTTGCGGCTTGTAAAAAAAGCTGGTGTGAAAATTTGGGATGTTCTTGCGTAAAATTAAAACCACCTAAAAAGCCGGTGATAACTATAAGTGGATTTGTTGATGCTGAGCATTGTTTTGATACGCGTCAGGTCTATGGATCCCGTGATGGAGAAGGGTTTTATTATCCTCGGGAGAAAGATCTTGTGGCGTGTGGGGTTGATGCTAATGATCAGGGATCGTTTTCAATGTTTCCGTTTAACGTTAGGCTCCTTTTTAACATTGAGGGTGACCCCGTTGGAAATATGAAAAGAACGTATGCGGTTATTTCAACGGATTTTCGAGGAACGGCAGAGACTACTATTGAGCTTTTGCGTATGCGAGAGGCTTACATAGTTATGGATTGGGAGCGAACACAGATTTTGGCGGGACAGAAATTGCATCCTTTTTGCCAAGATGATTGTAACCCTAATACGGTTTCGTATTCCAAAGGCGGACCGATGGAAATTTACACCTATATTCCTATAGTTCGTTTAACACAGAGCCTTAATGGAAGTTATGAAAAACCAGCAGATCAGCTTTTTCTTATTCTTGCGGGATCTCAGTGTCCGGCAACTCAAAGTAAAAGTCCTTTGACAGATGCTCCTAATAGTAGTTTGGCAACAGTTCCGACTTGGGCTTCAACTACTTTGGTAAGTCGTAATGCGGTAATGCCTATTATGCAGGCTCAGTGGCGCCATTATTTCGGCAAAGAAAATTATTTTGGTGTTCTTATCGAGGGACAGCGCTTAAGGCCTCGTCTTAAAACGGTGGGGATTCCGGTTCCTCCAACAACTAGTCCGAATATTCCCTATGCAGAACAGTGCTCCGCCTTTACGGAGTGCATGTGTGCTGCTTATATGAAATTGGCCTCAGAATGCGTGATTTTGAGAGGTAAAATAGGATTTATACAGGATGGTAGTGAGTTAGGTTTTATTAGTGGCTATGCAGTTGAGGCTCAGGCAAGCGTCTCCAAGCGGCAAAAATATACTCCTTTACGCTGTATAGTTTCATGGTTTGACGTAGACTTTTGGCCAGATCAGGAGTGGATGCCTGGGTGCGTAATTGGTTTTTCAAAAAATTTGGGTGCAGGGAAAAAATTGTTAGTAAATAGCAAAGGTCAACCAACTATTTATAGTTCTGGTCCTGTTACGCTAGCTTATCCTGGAGGTGAGGGTGCTTCGATTGATACACTATTTAAATGTGCGCCGCGGCTTTGGATTAAAAAAGGATCGGTTCACTTTGGACTGGAGCTTGATTGGACTCGAGCTGCGTTTGGAACGGTTGATGAATATGGAGTGGTGCAGAGTGCTACACCTGTCAATAATGTTCGGTTCCAATTTTCGATCTTCTACAGGTTTTAAGGATAAGGCATGGAAACTGCGCCTTTTAAGAATGGAGTAGGGTTTGTTTCTCCCGCATTTTTGCTGGGTGGAATGGGCATAATGGTTTTTGTTTTGAGTATATTATTTTATCAAGCAAGTACGGTGGTGAAAATTCGGGATATTTATGCTCCGGTTCAGACGCTTACTCCCAAGAAACTGGCCTACTTTGGAGGGACTCCTGCGGATGTAACCGTTGGTATGTTTGTGAGAGATTTTCCTCAATTTGATGCAGTACGCGGGACCTTTGCAATTGACGCAACTATCTGGTTTTCATTTGATCCTCGGTTGGTTTCTATTGAACGCATGGGTGATTTTACGTTTGAACGAGCGGAAATTTTAAAGCGGTCTGAGCCCTATGTCCGTGTTTCGGGGAATACAGTTTTTGTTCGCTATGATATGCGTATGCGCTTTAACATGTCCTTTGATTATCAGGATTTCCCTTTTGATGGACATCGTCTGAATTTTACGTTGGTTCACTATTTCCTTTCGCCTGCTGAGGTAACCTTTAACTCTTCCCGCGTTAATCTGGTTATGAGTTCTGATATAAATATACCCGGTTGGCGGACCATTGATCGACGTGTTGCAACAGGATATTCAGAAGAGCGGTTGGAGACTCAAGATGGTGGTCAGGAAGCTTTTTATCCTCGTGTTGTTTTTTCCATCGATTTTGAGCGTATTGGTACTCGGCATATTATTTCTATATTTATTCCGCTTTTGTTAGTTTTTTTTATTGCACTTTTTACCTTTTCATTTGATCCTGTTGGAAAAACGAGTGGGCAAGCGGTTACTCTTTCTGCAACATCAATAACGGCTTTGATAGCGTATCGTTTCGTTATTGAGAATATGTCACCACCGGTTGGTTATTTTATGGCATCGGACTATATTTTTCTTATATTTCTAATCTCCTGTTGTGTTATCTTTTTTGTGAATATTTTTGGAGTATATGTCTCTTCTTTATCAAAGGCGGTAATGGCAGTTGGGCTTGAGATTGTTATTTTGGCCACATTCTTTCTCTTAATGTGATGGAGTCTATTTATGAGAAAGTTATTGTTTGTTCTGTTTCTATTGAGTTCGGCTTTTGTGTATGCTCCGTTTGGAACGCTTTCTGAATGTAAGTCTTTTGCAGAGCGATATCCAGAGTCGCCAAAGAGTGATGAAAGTGGTTGGAGTGATCCGATATTTACGTCTTTTTATAAAAGTATAAAACCGGGCTTTTTTAGGCGTATAGGTATGCGTTTTGGTATCGGTTTTGATGAGTGGGATTTAACGGTTTTGGGCGATTTATTAAAGCGCGTTACTGATGCTCGTAAGAAGTTTTTAAAGCCTCATCCATGGACTCATGAAGTTGAGATTAAAGAGGGTGGTCGAATAATTATTTGGGGTAATTTGTACGGAGCTTTTCATTCATTTGTTCGGGGGCTTGAGGAATTAGAGAAGCGAGAGATCATTAATGAGCAGCTTAAGATTGAAAAAAAGGATGATTATCTTATTGTCTTGGGCAATGCTA
>CAYRPI010000062.1:0-7672 GCA_964426225.1 uncultured Candidatus Babeliaceae bacterium
AGGCAAAAGCAAAATTCCCACACACAACATGAAAATTCTTTTCATGGTCTCTCCTTAACTTACAGAACTAAAATTACGGCCTGGACGAACTTTTGACCAAAAGGAGATAGGATGCTTAATAATATCCCACAACAACCATCCTTCTTGCGTATCTATCGAAGTAAGCCGAAACAAAACACGTCCATGAAGCAGCTCATGCTTCAAAGGGCCCCATTCCCGAGAATCCCCACTATTCATTCGATTATCGCCCATCACCCAATATTCATTAGAACCTAACTGCCTATCAAATGTATCAAATGATTGAGGGGTACGCGGCCAGAGAACAAGCGGTAGCCCATCCGCTCCCCGTATGATATCAGACGTATTAATTGCATAGAACGGCTGTTTATCAAAAGGCAACTTCGGATCAAAAGACCTCGTAGTCATTCCCATCTGTCCATTCTTTTGTCTCTCCCACAATCCAATCAGCGGATAGCTATTCAAATATGGCTCATCCAGCCTCTTCCCATTAACATAAATCTCGGGCTTGCCATTTTCTACCGCACCCCTAACATGCTCACCTGGAAGACCAATAACTCGTTTAGTCCAGTTTTCAGGGCCCCAGATATATTTTTGCCAGATCCGTTTTAAGACATTATCAGAATATGCAAACTTAGGAGAATTAAACGTTATTATATCTCCACGTTTGAGCGGCCTAAAGTAGGGGGTCAATTTATCGGCAAAAAAACGCTCACCTATCAACATTCTTGTTTCCATAGAACCAGTTGGAACAAGATAGAGCCCAAATAAAAACGTTTTTATTAAATAAACTATTCCAAGCAAAACCGCAATCTGGACTATAATATTTTGACGGTCAAGCCATGCATTAGCACGTTTGAACATGGCAATCCCCTAACTTACAGAACTAAAATTACGGCCTGGACGAACTTTTGACCAGAAGGAGATAGGATGCCTAATAATATCCCACAACAACCATCCTTCTTGACTGTCTACTGAAAGCAACCGGAACACTATGCGTCCATGTATAAACTCACGCTTCAATGGGCCCCATTCACGCGAATCATTACTTCCAAGACGATTATCACCCATCACCCAATACTCATCGTCACCTAGCTGCCTATCAAACGTATCAAACGGTAATGGTGTACCAGGCCAAAGAACATAGGCAGTTGAATTAGCCCCCTGGATAATATCATCCGAATTAATAGTATAGAAAGGCTGCTTATCAAAAAGCACGTTAGGATCAAAAGATTTTGTCACAGACCCTCTTTGAGCGTCTGCTCCACTACCCCTCTTCACCCAGAGTCCAATCAATGGATATTTATTCAAATACGGCTCATCTAACTTTTTCTCGTTAATATAGATTACAGGCTTACCATTTTCAACAGCCCCCCTAATATGCTCACCAGGCAAGCCAATAACACGCTTTGTCCAATTATCTGGGCCCCAGACATATTTCTGCCAAATCCGTTTTACAGAATTATCCGAATATGCAAACTTAGGAGCGTCAAAAGCTATTATTTCGCCTCGCTTAAAAGGTCTAAAATAGGGAGTCAGCTTGTCGGCGAAAAAACGTTCACCTACAAGCATCGTCGTCTCCATAGAACCGGTTGGAACAAGATAGAGCCCAAACAAGAATGTCCGTATCAAAAAGACAATTCCCAAAAGAACGCCCAACTGTACCACAATATTTTGGCGATCTAGCCACGCACTAGCGCGTTTAAACATGCTAACTCCTAATAATTTATTCAGTTTTTTAGAAAGTAGAACGGATTCATACGTCGACCCGACACTTCAACTTCAAAATGCAAATGTGTAGGCATACGCCCCACCACATGCCCCGTAGCTCCAACTCTCCCAATCATATCACCTTCTTTAACCTCACGGCCCACACGCGTGGTAATAGCACTCAAATGAGCATAACGTGTCCTAAAACGATCATCATGTTCTATAACTACCACATTTCCATAGGCTCCTGCAAATCCCGCCACAACAACAACCCCATCTCCTGCCGCTTTAACAGGTATTCCACGAGCCGCTGCCATATCAACTCCAGGATGAAACCCACGACGCCCTTTTAAACGACGCGGCCCAAAAGGAGACGACAACCGCCATTGTGAACGCGGGATAGGAAGCGAAAAGCGAGGTTCCCATGAATCATTTTTAAGATAAGCTCTATTATTTTTTTTCTTAACAGAAGTCTGCTTAAGCGGTCTATGCACAAGCGGTTTCTGTTTAACAGAATTTGATCCCAAAATAGGCTTAGCTAGAGACTTTTTGCGCACAACCGGCTTTGATATAGATTTTGTAGTGGTAGAGCGTGATGAATGATAGAGATTTTGAACCGAGGACTCCATCCCATGCTTCTTTGCCCAAGCTAGAGCAACCGTATAAAGATGGCGCTGGCTACGGTCAACCGGATTAAAACCCGACACACCCCCACCAACCTTATGCTTATTTTCGACAAGCATGGCTCGATTATTTAAAGAGACCCCAAGATCCACCAATTCCCGCATCTTAACGTAGGTCAAGAAGCTCCAAAAAACGAGCCCCATACTGCACACTACCGCTACACGAGCAAGAAACAATGGCCTTCTAAAAACCTCAGGCACACTTACCATCCTCTATCCAACCCTCGCAATCTCTACATTTTACAAATATCCACTCCGTACCATTCACCCTACGACGTCTTAACACTCGCAGCTCTTCTAAAGCTGGCAAAGGAATACGAATAGGATACTCAAACCCAGGCCCAATATGCAAGTCTTTCCTGCAAGAGATAATCCTCCACTCACTCAATCGCTCGATATAGCCAAACAAAAGAATTAAGAGAGAAAATAAACAGATCACCCCCCAAAGTACACGACGATAAAAAAGAAAGAGTGCTAGCGCCATCAAAAAAACAATCTGCCAGATCAAAAACGGCAAAATATGAGAAAGTTTCACACGTCCCGCCTCACTTTTTATTGAATCTATCTCTGCGCCGGTCTTTATAGCCACTATCTGTTTTTCAATCTCATTAAATTGTCCCACGGATGCGTAAGGCTGTAAGGCTCTCAACGTTTGGATCTTGAATACAGAACTTTCTTGAGCGCATACAACTAATGCATACGCACCGATCCAAACTCCTACGCCTATCTTAAAGAATATTGTTTTTTTCATTTCATCTTCTCGACACGCAAAAGCCATCGTTCACAATCTGCTTTAAAAGCAGGATTTAACCCTAAAACTTGCTCTCCCTCTTCTTTGTACATAACAGGATTTAATCCTGGGAAATGAACTTCTTGGAGCATCAACCAAAAATCTTTCCACTCCACATTCTCACGCCCAAGCTCATCAGAAAATGGTAAAAAGAATGCATACAGATCCTCTACAAGATTTAATCCTGGAGCAGAAGCCGCTCTGTTCTTAAGCCTTTTACGCAAAGCACGAGCCCGTCTACGACGTTGCCACCGCGCCATAAAATGTGTAGCTCCACGATTGACCCAAGGCCAAACGAAAAACGAAAAACTCACAAGAAGCATCATCAACGCTATTAAATTTAAATAGACCAAAGGAATCTCTAAACGACGAAATGGCGCAATATAAAGCCCCTGCAACATAGCAGGATTTAATCCTGAAAATTGTTCCGATTCATCCGACTCCTCATCGTAATCCAGCGCCTTGCTAGCTGGTGTTGGCACCTCTGCTCGTGGTTCAACTAGAAGCTGAACTCGTGGACTTAAAACGGAATAATAGATCCGCTCTTTAGGATTAAAAAAAACAAAACGCTGCTCAGACAGAACTGTGCGACCTGATTGATGTACCTGTAACACATATTCTAATTCAACACTTCCCTTATTCCGCTTATACTGAGCAAACGAAGCGGTGCAATACGACGGCACTTTAAGCTCTGGAATATCTAACAACCCTGCACTGCCCTCACCCTCCAGAATATACCGAATTTGTACAGCATCCCCTTGAGCAACCGTCTCACGATCCACTAAGACACGGCAAGATTTATAAAAACCAACTCCACACGCCGATTGTGATGTGGGCGGTAAAGGATTTACCTGAATTTTTAAAAGTTTTGAAGAGACAGAATGTATATTTTCAGAGGCAAAGAATTGGGAAAAGACACCCCATCCACCTCTATTTGAGCGCTCGTTACGCACAATATAATCCAATTGAGCTGGCAATATCTCCAAAGGACCCTCAGTCTTAGGGTATAGTATGCCTACCCATGAAAGCTGCTGCAACGAATGCCCATCACGCTTAACCAGACTTTTAATCGGCTCTTGCGCAGCCTCTGCAATTACAGGCTTATCTGTCTCTGGACGAGATATGCCGCGTATTTCAACACAATGGGGATCATACAATGCGCGCAACTCATAAGCAACCGGTTGTCCAACAACCACCTGACAGGATTTAATCCTGGGATCAGAGTCAACTACAAACTCAAGGAAAACAGGACAGGATTTATTCCTAGAATTTGATTCTGCATCAGAAGCTAAATCATCCGAGTCTATCGTTCGCACCTTTAAAGCGTCTGCACAAAGCCCTTGGAACCCTAAAATACAAACCAGAGCGGTTATTCTTACACCTTGCCCCACTCTACCAATTAAACCTACCATGAGCACCTTTCATACGACTGACCTTATATTGAGTCATCTGCTTTTGTCCCTCACGATCAAGCTGTTCAACTTCCGCTAGCAACCTTTTTTCTTGACCTGAAAGCCGCTCGTCAGCTTCAAGCTTCCCCTCTTGTGCGCGCTGTCCTTCCTCAGAATTTAATCCTGAAAGCTGTTTATCTTTATCCTGCTGAGACTGCCCCTGCTGATCTTTCCCAGACGATTCTTGGTCTTGTGCATCCTGCTTATCACGCTGTTCTTGCCGATCCTGTTTTTGTCTATCTTGCTTGCCTTGATTTTGTTTGTCTTTCTCGTTCTGCTGCTGTTGATCATCCTGAGATTTCTGCTCATCCTGTTTTTGTTTGCCCTGTTGCTGTTTATCTTGCTTCTGTTCTTCTTCCTGTTTTTGTTTATCTTGCTTACCTTGATTTTGTTTGTCTTTCTCGTTCTGCTGCCGTTGATCATCCTGAGATTTCTGCTCATCCTGTTTTTGCTGGTCCTGTTGTTTTTTATCTTTTTTGTCTTGCTCTTTTTTATCGTCATCAGACTGTTGTTGTTTTTTCTGCTCTTCAAGCAATTTGCGTGCCAAATCGCGCTTCTTACGAGCTTTTTCATTAGTAGAATCATACCGCAAGACGGCATCAAAACTCTCAGCAGCATCTTTATATCGACTAAGCTTCATTTCTGTATTACCGGCATTATAAAAAAGCTGGAGGCATCGATCTGCTTCCAAAGCTCCTTTTTCACACACAGGCTTTAAACATGAAAATGCTGCCGCTGCTTTTTCAAATGCTCCCTCTTTAAAAGCAAGCACCCCTACATTATACAGGGATTCATGATCATCTGGATTGCGAGCCACACGCGTTTCCGCCTTCGCCAAGGCTTCTGCGCCCTGCAACGATGTAGCTTCACTGTAAGAAGATAGTAAAAATAAAATGAACCATAATTTTTTCATAACATCAACTCAAGCGCACATAATAATAAAGCCGCTGCAGAATACAAATAAAATCGTTCCTGCAAACGTATCTGTTGCCGATCATCAAAATGCCTCTTCTCAAATCGCTCCACCCATTTTTTTATCTGAACAAGATCCCGTTCATCCAAAGTTGCTCGAACAACAACTCCTCCAACTCCCTCAACTATCGACTGCAATACCGCTTCATTCAACCGAGAGATAACCACATGCCCTTGATCATCTTTTTCAAACCCAGTACGCACTCCTCGCGCATCAAGTACTGGTATAGGAGCTCCCTCAGGACTTCCTACTCCTACAGCACATAGGTGAATTCCCATCGACTTAATTTTCTCTTTTTCCGCCTCTATGCCCCCCGCAAAATCTTCTCCATCGGTGAAAATAATTGCAAGCCGATCCACCTTCGCACTCTGTGGCACAGAAGAGCTCTGAACCCCCTCAAAAAGAGCCGCAATTTTAACCAAGGCAGCCCCCACGCTGGTCGTCCCTGATGAAACGGTCTCAACCGTCAAATCATCCAAAAACATGCGAAATGCTTCATAATCCGTTGTTAAAGGGCACTGAATAAGTGCATCACCCGAAAAGATAACCAACCCCACACGATCTGCCCCCAACATGCCCAAAAGTCGCCGTACCTTTACCTTTGCACAATCAAGCCGATCACCTTTACAATCCTGCACCAACATACTTCGCGAAATATCCAAAGCAATGACTATATCCCGACCCTCGCGCACCGCCTTCTCCTCAGCCTTCCCCCATTGCGGCCTCAAAAGCGCAATCCACACAAGAAGAAGCCCTAATGAAAAAAGAGCGGTCCGAATTCCTTCTCTTCGAGAGCCAACAGACTTCAATAACACTGATTTATTACTCTCCCCGGCAAGCCCTCTTAAGGCAGAACTTCGCCTTAAGACAAACCAGAAACGTAAGCCTATCAACCCACACACAACCGGGAAAAAAAGAACGTACTGAGGGGCTCCCCACGATATACCAAACCATGTATCTATCATATAATCACCCACCACCAACGCATACAAAGCTCTACCGCTAAGAGCACAACCGCTAGTATCAGAAAAATCGGGAATAATTCAGTAAAACGAGTGTATTGGGGTAAATCATAAGAAGTCTTTTCAAGCGCATCAATAGATTCATAAACACGTGCCACATCCTCAGGACGCTCTGCCTTAAAAAAGACCCCTCCCGTCTCATCTGCAATACGCTGTAATAAAACATCATTACGAGGAGTATCGCATCTAACCACTCCCTGGAAAGGTATCTCTACCAACCCCCCTCCTTCACTTCCCACGCCTATAGTATAAATTTTAACTCCACATTTTTTTGCCAACTCAATCACAGGCTCAGGCGCAACATCCTGTCCTGTAGGAGCTCCATCTGTAAGCAAAATCGCTATTTTACTTTTGGCCGGAGATCTCCTCAAACGGCCTACTGCCAACGCCAGGGCGGCCGACAAAACAGTCCCTTGAGGATTCACTATTCCCAGTTCAACCCCTTGGACAATCTCTTTTAAAAGTTTTTTATCCTGAGTCAGCGGACATCGTGAAAAAGCCATAGCCCCAAAGATGATAACGCCCAAAGAGTCGTCCTCCCGCTTATCAATAAATCGAAGTACCTCTTTTTTTGCCACATCAAAACGAGTACGGCGATCTTTTGGGTCATCAAAAAGCTGCATACTACCAGAAACATCCATAATCAAAAAAATGTCACGCCCTTCAACCCGAACGCGCGAATTTTCATCCAACCATTGCGGCCGCGCTGTCGCCAAAAGAAGAGCAATCAAAGCACTCCATCGCACCCATAACGCCACGCGCTCAACAGAAAAAGATGATGCCGTCAAACCATAAGTGCGTAAAATATGAACATAGGGATATACATAGGTGGGTTGCGGCCTCCACAGACGCCGTATTATCCCTACGGCAACCAAAAAGAAAGCCCCCCCAGCCAAAACTAAAGGATAAAGAAACCTAACCATATAAGAGTACCCACTCTATTAAACCACAGGACTTAAACTTTACTTTTTTTAACGAGATAACCGTTCTTGCTGTTGAACATACCACCCTCGAACACGCTCAAC
>CAYRPI010000063.1:0-4677 GCA_964426225.1 uncultured Candidatus Babeliaceae bacterium
CAAAAAAACAAATAAAAACACGCTCCCTGAGAGAATCAGAGCGCATTGCTACTCTAGATAAGCATAACGCGTGTGTTTAAGACAACAAGTATGATAAACTCAGCAAAATCAGCTTTTTTGTCGCTATTTAACTTGTATGGACTATATGTTAGAAGAACTACTACTTGCAAAAGAAGAAAGCAAGACACTTGAACTCAAGGAACACAAACATTTTGATGAACAACCTAACTTTGATTGTACTTTATCCGAAGTCAACCTTGATAATGCAAAAAAACTCTTTAGCGAAGTTTCAAAGAAATTTACAGATCGAACAGCCCGATCAATAGGTCTTATCATTCCCTATCAAACAGAAGAAAAACCAACAAACGGCGCCGTGCTGCTTTTTGCTGACAATCATATCGATTATTTCCCTGATGCCCGCATACGCCTGGCACGTTTTTTAGGTATTGATAAAACACATATTCTTGACCACCAGGACTTAATAGTACCTTTATCCATGGCGCTCAACCCCATTTTGGCCTTTATTAGACGAAATACCGCAATGGCCGCCGAATTTGGAGCCACTAAGAGAAAAGATATTCCAGAATATCCTACTGTCGTTGTACGCGAAGCTATAATTAATGCACTTGTGCACACAGATTATTCAATAAAAGGGGTCTCCATTCAAGTCGCAATCTTTGATGATCGCATGGAAATAACCAACCCAGGATGTTTGCCCTTTGGACTAAACATGGAAGCAGCCCTTTCAGGAATTTCACAATTGCGAAATCGAGTAATCGGCCGTGTGTTCAGGGAGCTTAATTTAATCGAACAGTGGGGATCAGGATTTGAACGCATGCGTTCAGCATGTCTAAAACAAGACATTCCCGAACCCAAAATTGAAGAGATCGGTAATTTTTTTAGAGTGACCCTATACCACGGTAAGAGTAAAAAACAATCTGCAGAAAACTGGCAAAAACCGATCATCGAATATGTGGAAAAACATGAAGCGATAACTCCCAAAAAGGCGCAAACCCTTTGGAAAGTCACTCCAAGAACCACCAGCACACGACTTAAGAAAATGTGCAAAGAAGGCGTGCTTATAGAAATTTCAACAGGACCCTTTGATCCTCAAAAAACGCTGCGTTTGCGCTAAGCAAAAGCGGAGAAGCAATTTTATTCCAAAGAACAACAAACACTTTCTTGATTTTACTCAGTCAATTGAGTAAAATAACTCAGCGCATTGAGTAAAAATATTTTCTAAAAATATTTCAAGGATTTTTTCATGCAAAAACGTCCCATTTTCGACCTAATTTCCAACCGAATCCAAGAGCCGCGTAAATTCATCCAAGTCCTTCTTGGCCCACGACAGGTTGGGAAGACAACCGTAGCATTACAAGTAGCAGAATCAAGTGACAAACCCTATCATTTCATTTCCGCAGATTTGGCAACGCTGCAGGACCTTGCATGGCTACAACAACAATGGGAGGTTGCCCGGCAAAAGATTTCCAAAAGCACTGGTGGCCTGCTTATTATCGATGAAGTCCAAAAGATTCCACACTGGTCATCTCTTATAAAATCATTGTGGGATGCAGACACACGCAATGGAATAAATTTATCGGTTATCATCCTTGGGTCATCACCTTGGTTGGTGCAACAAGGCTTAACCGAAAGCCTTGCGGGACGCTTTGAAATTATCCCAATCACTCATTGGTCTTTTGATGAGATGAATACGGTTTTTGGCTGGTCTTTGGAAAAATATGCATACTTTGGTGGCTACCCAGGGGCCGCATCACTAGCCGATGAAGATGATCCTTCTCGATGGAAAAATTATATAAATGATTCTCTTATAGAAACAACCATTTCGAGAGATATTCTTCTGATGACGCAAATCAATAAACCCGTTTTACTTCGTCGCTTGTTTCAGCTTGGGTGCATCTCTTCCGGACAAATTCTCTCTTATACAAAAATGCTTGGGCAACTTCAGGATACGGGTAATACCACAACCTTGGCTCACTATTTAGACTTATTATCTGGAGCAGGACTTCTTGAAGGGTTACAAAAATTTGCACAGCAAGAGGTAAGGCAACGGGGATCAAGCCCTAAATTTGCAGTATTCAACACAGCCCTTATGACTGCTCAAAGCAATAAGACATTCAAAGAGGCAAAAGACGATCATGAATTTTGGGGTAGACTTATAGAATCCACTATTGGTGCACATCTACTAAATAGCATTCGAGGAACACAAATTAAACTTTCTTATTGGCGTGAAGGTGATAAGGAAGTTGATTTTGTCTTGACCCATGGCGATAATACAACCGCTATTGAGGTTAAGAGCGGTGCTGAAAGTTTTAATCGCTCTGGAATCGACCTCTTTGTTAAACAATTTAAACCCAGTCGCATTTTACTTATTGGGAGCAAGAGTATTGCCATCGAAGATTTTCTTAGAGCTCCCCTTACAAATTTTATAGATTAAAAAAACAGTCATGATGGATCACCCACCCCACCTTATGCATATCCCAACTCTAAAGCCTCTGCAACACTCTACCTAACACCATTCTACTGTATCAAGATAGGGGGAAAAGCACGCACAGGGCAGGATTTAATCCTGAAAAAACTTATTATGCAGGATAAGCCTTAGAACAAGCCTTCATAGCCCCCTCAATAGTCCCATCAAGACATTCGTCACCAGGAAACATTGCAGATGGATCATATTTTTCAGTACTCCACCTAAAAATGGCAAAGGCCATATTGTCCAGATCACCTGTATAAGTAAGACGGCAGATCGGCTCAATCCTTCCATCAACCATAGCGCGCATCATATAAATAAATTTCCCCTTAATTCTCATACTAAATTTGCAACGAGATTTTGCGAGCCTTTTTTCATTAAAAACAGTTATTCTTCTTTCCAGCTCAGTCTGAACCGCAGGTGTAATACCCTCAATTACTGCTATTTTCATCATCATTCTTTCAAACTTACTCTATAATAATATTACAATAACGCTTTTATCTCATCAGTACCTGTTTCAATACTATAGTCAGATGCCCACAAGCCTTCACCGCCCACGTTTTCTACCAGCTCAGGGAATGATTTCATCAATACTTTTTCGCTACCTTTTAGCAAAAGCTTTAGCGCTTCATCTGCACCTATATTAGGCCCCATTTGAATGATAACTCGAATGTACAATGGAGTTATCCATAACTTATGGACTTGCCACCTATTCATCTCTGCGCACTGCGCAATTGCGTCCCTTAAAACTTTTTCAATCTTTTCTAAAGAAACAATCTCTTCTTTATTAAATTGCCACGTAAATTGATAAACAAGCCGGTGCACAATATCGTCACCGTCGGTCCAATAAGTAATTTTATTTTCAGCCATTTTCATCCTTCTCTAAGCGCAAATAGATCGCGCAATTGATCATTCTTAAGCTCTGTAATCCACTGCTCTCCACTCGCAACCGTTAAATTAGCAAGATCCCGCTTACTTTTGAGCATGTCATTAATGCGCTCTTCAAACGTATTTGAAGTTAGAAGGCGATAGACCATAACATTCTTCGATTGCCCAATGCGATAAGCCCGATCCGTCGCCTGAGCTTCCACTGCAGGATTCCACCATAAATCATAGTGTATAACATGGCTTGCTGCCGTTAAATTGAGCCCGGTACCACCTGCCTTAAGCGATACAATAAGGACTTTAACCTCAGGATTACTCTGAAAATCCTGCACCAACTGATCCCGTTTTTTAAGCGATAACTCTCCACTCAAAAACGGCGCTGGCTGCTTAAAATGCTCCTCAATAAAACCTGCAATAAGCTTACCCATCTCAACGTACTGAGTAAAAATCAGAGTCTTTTCGCCAACATCATTAATGTTGGATAGAATCTCCTCCAACATCTGCATTTTGCCCGATTGGGAACTTGCTGCATGTTTCTTCTTGGTATAATGGCTCGGATGATTACAAATCTGCTTAAGGGCCGTAAGTAATTTAAAGATAGCGCCCTTGCGCTCAATGCCGGCAGCTACTTCGATCCGCTTAATAGTTGCATCAACTACCTCTTGGTAAAGTGCTGCTTGCTCAGGCGTCAAATTGCAATACTGGTCATTCTCAATCTTGTCCGGAAGATCTTTGATAATACTCTTATCACTTTTGAGCCGTCTGAGAATGAAAGGGCGAGTTATCTTGCCAAACCGTTCCAAAGAATGAGGATCTTTTTCATTTTCTATGGGCTTTGCAAACGACTCATTAAACTGTTTGACCGTGCCCAAATAGTGTTTGTTTACAAAATCGAAAATACTCCAGTATTCGAGTAAGCGATTTTCCACCGGCGTACCGCTCATTGCAATCTTATGATGGGCATTCAGCGTTTTGATCGCCTTACTTTGAGCTACAAGTGGATTTTTAATATTCTGCGCCTCATCCACAATTACCGAAAACCATTCAATTTTTGCAAAATCCTCAAGATCTCTCCGCACTAGACCATACGACGTAATAAGAACGTCAACATCGTGAAACTCAAGTTTTCGGTTAAGCCCATGGTAAATCGTAGATTTCAGATCAGGAGCAAAGCGTGTAATTTCATGCTGCCAGTTACTTAAAACGCTCGTAGGTGCAACAACCAAAACCTTGCGTTTATCCAAAGCCCCCAGATTTTTAAAATGCAGCAAGTCTAGTCATTCATTCTTTCCTTTTTTGAAGTT
>CAYRPI010000063.1:4687-5203 GCA_964426225.1 uncultured Candidatus Babeliaceae bacterium
AGTTTTCCCCAACCCCATATCATCCGCAATAATGCTTCCCAGACCCATGGTCATATTCTGCACTAACCATCCAAACCCTCGTTCCTGATAAGGACGCAAAACGGCGTTCAAATTAGAGGGGATGGGCACGGGTATATAGCTGGTAACTGAGAAAAAAAACTGGGCAACATACTCGTTAACATTCACCTCGTTTTCATCAAACGTTCCTGCTAACCCCGCCTGCAAGAGCTCAATAGAACTAAGTTTTTCGGGCAATTTTTCACACCGTTTCTGCAATTTCGCTACGGTACCCTCATCCAGAATAATATAATTATCTCGTATGCGTACAACCCCTCGCGAAGAGTTAAGAAGCTTCTTAAAATCCGCCATGCTTACCTGATTATCCCCAATGGCAACCTTCCAATCAAAAGTTAACATCTCATCAAGCGAGAGAAATGATTCACGCGTAGGCGCCAACGCCTTTTTAGAAGAAAGGTTAAGCTTTATTGAAGGAATAGCAAGCTCTTTAAGCTCTTT
>CAYRPI010000063.1:5213-6850 GCA_964426225.1 uncultured Candidatus Babeliaceae bacterium
CTCTTTTGGCAACATTATATCAATACCAAGAGCTGTAAGAGTAGGAAAACTCTCGAAAAGTAGAGAAGCAAAATCTTTACCCTCAATCGATAAGACTTCCTGACCATGATTGCTAACCACCTGTTCAAATGCAGGCACATACCCACTAATCCTGTCAAAATCCGCCATAATCTGATACTTAGTTTTTCCCTCAAGCTTTTGCTGCTCTAATTGAGCAATCGTCAAAAAGGCAGAAGAAGCATCCTCTTTCTTCAGCTCCACAAGCGGCTTAAGAGTAAAATGCGTATCGAAGCCACCCACATCCTCAACCACTAGATGAATTTTATAGGCCTTTTCTACAGGATGCAAGGGTGAGAGCCATTGAACAATCTGGGACGGAAGCTCTGAACCAAACATTTTAAGCGCAACCGCATTTGCATTAAAAAAAAGATCGAAAACACTTTGATCACGGTAGAAGGTGGCGGCGCCAACCCTAACCCTTGGCATCTCAAATCGATTCGCACTCAATAACGTAAAAAAATAGGAGCTTGCGACATGTACTTGCTGTTCAGCAGACAAAATTTTGTAATTTCCTCTGTCGTTATAGGTAACAAAATCAATAGGGCAAAACGCACATAAATGCTTGAAAAACGCTTCAACAGCCGGATCAAAAAGTGCTGGTATCCATCGGACTATCATATAGTCATCAATATCGTTTAAAAGCTGCGGTACAAAAGCAGTTTTTCGCAACAACTGAGTTGTAAACTGCTTTAGCTCCCCCCACATTTGTAGAGTCGGAGAAAAACGAGATAGTGGAAGAGTAGACAATGCAGCTAGAAAAAGTTCCAGCTGCCCAGCGGATACAGAAAACTCCTGGCCATTTTTCAATATACTGCAATTATAGTTTTCATCGATACACAACCTCAAAGACTCCCATGCTTTTGGCCTGCCAAACTGCTTAATAAATGCCTTTTCTTCCGGAGTCTGAGGTCCTTTTGGTTTTAATGTAGTTCTCTTGCGAGGCCTCTCGATCAGCCGATTCCAAGAAATGGAAGCCAACTCTGCTCCCTCATCGCACAAAACACGGTACACCTCCATCAAGCACCATTTAAAATCTACGCTAAAAAAGGGCGGCTTTGCAATAAGCATTGAAGATATCTGTTTAGACAGATCAGGGATTGCACTATAATCCAAACGCTCGACAGCTGCACTAGGAAAAGACTGCCCCTCCTGCACGACGCTTTTCTCCAAAATTTCCGAAGCCAATGGTACCGGATAAACTTGCTCTATGAGACCAGTTTTTGCTACAGAAATTTGACCAGAAAGGTCACATCCCCATAACCGGAATATAAGAAGGGGGTCTTGGTCAATCATGTTAGCCATAAGATAAATAACGGCAGCAATATGTTTGCACGGGCTTACAGAATCAAGGCAGGAACAGTTGGCATTTATGCGATTCCACCAGGCCTCAGGAAAAAGCGGAATATCAGAGCGCTTGAGAAGATCGTAAAGTTCTTCAGGCAGGATATTATTCAGCAACTTTTGGTGGAAACGAGTCTCCTCAGCAAAAATAGTCTCAATCGTTTTGAGTTGTGCCTTATTAAACGGAGTAATATCAATTTTTACTGAATACGGCCGCTTACGAGAACCCTGCACTT
>CAYRPI010000063.1:6860-7401 GCA_964426225.1 uncultured Candidatus Babeliaceae bacterium
CGGTTATATGCCCGCCGGAGATCTGAATATCATAAGCAGCCCCCTTATTGGCATAAGTACGACCTCTACTCAGACGCCCTTCCTCGTCCAGCCCATTAAAAATCTCCAGCCATTTCTTTCCCCACCACGTTTTCCCGTAGGTTGTTGCCATTCTTTTATCTCAATTTTTATTTCTGAACCACTTGAATCTTCTCCTTAATTATACCAGTTTATAGTTTAGATCAAACAGGAATAACGGCTAAGCCTGAGCTACCCTACCTTATTTGCAGAGCATAAAAATTTGTTGAGTATGATACCGTAATGTGGTACCATATAATAGAGGTTAATTTTTAAGGGTAGGCAGCTGAAAACAAATGAATAAAAAACAGAGCGAAACATTAAAGGCGATTTTTAAGAACCCAATCCAACCCGATGTAAAATGGATTGATATCGAGTCGCTCTTTAAACATCTTGGAGCTGAAATAAATCAGGGTAATGGGTCCAGAATACGTGTTATTCTTAACGGAGTAAAAGCTGTTTTTCACCGGCCACACCCAAAAAA
>CAYRPI010000064.1:0-2443 GCA_964426225.1 uncultured Candidatus Babeliaceae bacterium
TGTTTGCAAGTATTTATGGAATTGTACTGTTTAACGAAACCATAACATGGAATTTCTTTGCCTCTTTCCTTCTCGTACTAGTGGGTATAGGCCTATTCACCCATGGGGAACAAAAAAAGAAAGTACTCATCCCGCCACTAAAACTGCCTGAAAAAACCGCTACTTCAGAACTACCTACAGAGGAGCCCCTTTAAACACCAAAGCTCTGCGCAAAAAGACAAAAAAAGGGCAGGCCGCAAAGCCCACCCCCTTTTCTACAGCTGTCTGTTTATTTATCTGCAAAAGTAAAGACAACGTCTGGATAAGGAACACCCACGTAACCCTTTGCGGAAACCGTCATTCTTGGTGTATTGACATAGACACGACTATCCGTCCAGAGACCATTAGCAACCGACCAGTTGGCAGAATCTTTAAATGTACAGCCGGGGCACGTACCAAGGCCTATCTGCGTTAGACCCGTAGAAAGACACCCTTTACCCAATTCCCCTGGCTCTAAAAGAGCTGCACACGCGTCAACACGAACAGCAGCATTCCAACGTCCCCAGGTTGGGATATGCTCCACAAATATTTGAACAGGCTGACGACCATCAGCAAAATCAACATAACCACCGCGAATAACGGTCGATTTGTTAAGATTAAAAGGACCTCTCAACAACGCACCATACGCGTCAGGAAGTCCAGCAGCAACCCATTCCACCAACTTAGTTTCGCCTGGCTGGACAACAATAGGCTCCGCAGCCGCGTCCCTTTCCCACGCAGCATAATCCGCTCGTGGAGCACCCCCTTTTGGCCATGCAACTTCCTTACTCCACACAGCCCTATGAAAGGTCAAAGGTGTGGATGTATTATTTGTGATCTTCGTATCCACTGCAGTTACGTTTGCTTCCATAACCTGAGCAACTGAAAGCAGCGCAAGCCCTATGCTCGCTACCGCAAAATGTAAATTTTTCATATATCATCCTCCCACTTTTTCTCAGGATTTAATCCTGATGTAGATTATACAATTAGTTCTTAACCTAATTCCATCGTACCATAAAATATTTTCAATTTGCAATAGTTTTTTAAGTTTAAACAAAAAACCACACAGTCTATAGCAAACAAATAGGAGCCTTCATCCTGGTGCCAGCCGGCACTTCAATTGATTGTCTAGAATGTCTAGCTCCGCCCCGCCGCGCTCCCTCGATACAACCCTTCGGGTCACTCGGGATGAGCGGTGGAGACGCACGCCATCCGCTCCATTACCCTATTTTTCATAATCTCAATAGTCTGATCACTGGTTAGATCAGAGTTATCCACAAGAAATGCTTCGGGAGCCTGAATCAAAGGGGAATGAGCCCGCGTAATATCTCGCTGATCACGCTCTTGCACAATCTGCTCACTCTCCGCAAGGGTATAAATCTTACCCACTCTTGCCTGGTCCTGCTGCCACCGTTGTGCACGCACGGAAAGACGTGCTGTCAAAAAAAACTTACAAAAAGCATCGGGGAAAACTACCGACCCGGTATCTCGGCCATCTGCAACCACATTATAAAGCGTTCCTATCTTTACCTGCATATCAAAAACAGCCTTGCGCACCACAGGGTCCGCACTGCTAAGCGACGACCACCCATCCACTTCACGCGTTTTTAAAACTGCCGTTATATCCTCACCATCAAATAAAATAGACGGCTCTCCATTTTCATATCGATATTCAAGCCGCCCATCCCTTAAAATATCGCCTAAATCAACCTGTGCAGGAGCTCGAAGTTGCTCTTCTGAATACCCCTTATAACGCACAAGCACATAGGCTAAGCCCCGATATAAAAGACCCGTATAAAGATAATAAAACCCCAATTCATGCGCCAAACTTTTTGCAACCGTAGATTTACCACTAGCAACCGGACCATCAATCGTTATAACCATTATGCCCCCTCTCTAACGATGTTGTCGACACATCAATTCCGTGAAATTCAATACGACGCTGACCTTCCCAGCAGTTCTCTACAACATGAACAGCAAAATCAAGAGGCTCATTTTCAGCCGATGCAAGAACTTCAAAAAGATCCGGTCTTCCAAAGAATATAACAGGCTTAATAATACCATCTGCAAAAACCTGGCACCGCACATGCTCATCTTTCAAAAGCTGTGGCGCGCCCAAAACCGAAACCCCTTTAAGATAAAATAAGGGACGCTCGTTACCCGCACCAAAAGGCTCAAGGTAGGCTAAGTCTTGCAATAGCTTTCCATTTGCTTCTGAAAGACTCAACTCCGCATCACATACCAATTTTTGTTTTAAATCATCTTCCGTTAAAAGCTCATGTAAACGGCTCTCAAGACGCTCTTTAAGCTCTGGTAACTTATTTTTATAAATCGAAAGTCCCGCAGCAGCTGCATGCCCACCAAACTGAATAATCAGATCCTTCGCTTCCTGCAAAAGATTAAAGAGATTAACCCCAGGAATTGA
>CAYRPI010000064.1:2488-7380 GCA_964426225.1 uncultured Candidatus Babeliaceae bacterium
GGACCAGGACGGTCGAGCAAGCATAAATACAAACTCTTTATCCTTATTAATACGCCCCGATGCGATCTCAGCTTGAACATCACAAACCACTGAACGCTCTATTCCCTTACGTGCTTGATTTAAATCATAAAGACGCTGCCCCACATCACTCGTCTCTTGTTCATCTTCCCCAATAAGAAACTTAACCCCTGCACGTGAATCTTCAAGGCGCCCCAACGCGTTAAGCTGTGGCGCCAACATAAACCCTATATCCAACGCTGAGAGTGATTTGGTAATACGTGCGTTACGTTTTAATACCCGAAATGCGGCACTTTCATGCTCATTAACAAACTGCAACCCCTTACGAACCCAGTAACGATTTTCACTTTTAAGAGGCACCACATCTGCAATAGTCCCCAACAAAAGCAACTCATAAACCTCAAGTGGCAACGTCTTGCCAAGACGCTCATACAACAAACCCATCACTTTAAACGCTACCCCAACGCCCGCAAGCTGCTTAAAAGGGTAATCACAATCCGGCTGGCACGGATCTACGATAGCATACGCTTCTGGAACACGCTCATGAGGCTTGTGATGATCTGTGATAATGAGGTCTAATCCTGCCTTCCTAGCCTCTTCTGCTGCTGCAAAGGCCGTTATGCCATTGTCCACGGTTATTACAAGAGTATAACCATTGTCCACCGCACGCTTAATAGTTTTCACCGAAAGCCCGTAACCATCATGCATGCGATGAGGAAGAAAAAAGTTTACGCGAGCGCCCAAAGGCAAAAGCGATATCATCATCAAAGAGGTGGCCGAAATTCCGTCCACATCATAGTCACCCGCTATCAATATCTTTTCACCAGAACGTATGGCTTGCTCAATTCGCTCTACCGCTTTTGACGCATCTTTCATTAACTTAGAGTCAAACACATGGGTCTGAACAGGAGTAAACAAAAACTGTTCAATGGTATCCGCCTCTAAAAGGCCCCGATTAACCAAAAGCTCCACTACAGGAAATGAAAGACTATAGGAGAGCGCTAGCTTTTCAACTAGCGCCTTATTGTCAATGGACGGCAAACTCCATAAATACTTCCGCCCTTGCTGAAAGATCATAAATTAGTCTAGCTTTCTCCGTAATGCGGGAAAAAGAATAACATCACGAATAGAAGTAGTATTCGTTAAAAGCATTACCAAGCGATCAATACCTATCCCCACACCAACTGTTGGGGGCATACCATATTCGAGCGCTCGTATAAAATCAGCATCATAATGCATAGCTTCATCATCGCCGCCAGAACGCTCTTTGATCTGATCATTAAACCGGTCTGCCTGATCAAATGGATCGTTAAGCTCATTAAATCCATTACTAAATTCCATTCCTGCTATAAAAAGCTCAAACCGGGCCGCAATCTGCGGATCACGAGAATCACGTCGCGCAAGAGGAGAAATTTCAACCGGAAAATCAACAATAAAAACAGGGTCAACTATCTTACTTTCGGCACAGATTTCAAAAAGAGCAAACACTTTTTTATTATAAGATTCAAAACTTCCTACCTTTGCACCTCGACTTTTACATGTTGCATCAATACGCGCTGGATCCAACTCTTCTTCACTTACATTGCCAAACTCAAGAACGGCTTGCCGCGGGCTCAACCGTCTTATGTTATCAAAATTGATGACCTTATCACCAAAGGGAACTTGTAGCGTGCCGCAAATGGTTAACGCTAGTTCTCGTAAAAGCTCAGAGACAAAATCCATTATAAAAAGATAATCACGATGCGCCGTATAAAACTCTAACATAGTAAATTCAGGATTGTGCCGCGTAGAAACCCCTTCATTACGGAAACTCCGATTGATTTCATAGACCCGCTCAAAGCCCCCCACCACTAAACGCTTTAAATAAAGCTCTGGTGCAATGCGCAGAAAAAAATCTGAATCAAGAGCATTGTGATGCGTTACAAAAGGACGCGCTGCAGCTCCTCCTGGAATAGGATGCAACATAGGAGTTTCAACTTCGAGATATCCGTGCTGTTCCAAAAAGGCACGAATCAAAGAAATTATACGGGATCGTTTTGAAAAGCGTTCACGCGTTTCTGGATTAATCATAAGATCTAAGTAACGTTGCCGATGCTTTATCTCAGAATCCGCAATCCCATGGAATTTTTCAGGGAGCGGGTGCAAACACTTACTTAAAAACTGAAAATCTTTCACCCGGATTGTCAATTCTCCCGTTTTAGTTATAAACGTCTCTCCGGCAACCCATACTAAGTCACCGATATCAATAAAATTAGAGAAAAAAGCAAAAGCTTCAGCCCCCACCTCATCCTCCCTAACGTAAAGCTGAAGACGCCCCGTTCCATCCTGCAGATGACAAAAAATTGTCTTACCATGGGCACGAATGGTCATAAGTCGACCAGCGATTGAATATAAACCGCCTGTCTCCTTCTCTTCATTTATAAGCTGGCACGTGGCAGTCACTTCACGCGCTGCAGCCCACGGCTCAACTCCCTGGGCACGCAACTGCTTAATCTTTGCAACACGCACTTCATGCTCAATACTCTCACGTTTTTCTTTTTCTTCAAATAAGTCGCGGGAAACATCATCCATGGCATTCACCTTTAAAAGGAAGTTTGGCTTTATCTAAAGGTAGCTTACCACAGCTTGACTACTTTAAAAAGTCAGATGTTCCACCAAAATATTTAACCACAAGAAATATTAATTTACACACAGTAAAAACTTGACAAATAAATTATTTAATTGATAATAAGTATAAATAGAATTCAAATAAAAAAAACAATTTAAAAGATTCTATTTAATGATAAAAACTAAGTTCTATTAAAATTTCTAAACTCTATGGAGAAACTCATGAAATCTATAAAATCACTCTTACTTGTGCTCACGCTACTTGCGTCAAATGCATCCTCACTTTTTGCAGGGAAACTACTTAAGTTTGTGAAAAAAAACAATTTGGAAGCCGTTAGTAAATATCTCGAAACTAATGGAAATACAAAGATCAACAAACCAAACGATTCCGGGAAAACCCCGCTCTTCGTAGCTTGCGAAAAAAACAATCTCAAAATAGCAGAACTACTCCTTAAAAATGGTGCCAAGGACTCCATCAACACTCCAGACGATTCCGAAAAAACCCCGCTCTTCGTAGCTTGCGAAGAAAATAATCTCGAAATAGCAGAACTACTCCTTAAAAATGGTGCCAACCCAAATATCAAGGACGAAGGAGACAACGCTCCACTTCACAGGTGCACAAACAACGTTCCGCTATTAAAACTCCTGCTTGACAATGGTGCTAATCCAAATATAAAACAATTCGGAGAAACCCTACTCCATTCAGCTTGTTCAAATTGGATGTCCGCAATCGTAGAAATTCTACTCAGTTATGGCGCCGATCCAAATATCCCAAATAACAACGGCAAGACCCCTTCCTTTGAACCATTTTATGATAAAAACAATACTAAGATCCTCACTCTCCTAAGCAAAAAAGATATGGCCCTTGCCTTGTCTTACGCATGCCAGTATAATAATTTTGAAGAGGTTCAACGCCTGCTTGACAATGATGCCAAACCCTTCATAAACACCCCAAATAAAGCAGGCCGAACTCCGTTCTGGTTGGCCTGCTTTAACAAAAACTTTAAAATAATTAAACTCCTGCTTAAAAACGGCGCCAAACCCAACATCCCCCTCAACGACCTACTCCATCCGGCCTACGGACAAAACGACTTCGAAATGGTAGAATTCCTCCTTAAAAACGGTGCCAACCCCAACACCCAGGACAAAAACAAACAGACTCTGTTCTTATTGGCCTACACTCACAACGACTTAAAAATGATAAAACTACTACTTCAAAACGGTATCAACCCCAATACCCAGTACATACTCGACAAAACCATGCTCTATAGGGCAGCCGATAAAAAAAATGTTGAACTAGTTACTCTCCTTCTTAAAAATGGCGCAGACGCAACTATCAAAGCAACAAACGGCAAAACTCCGATTAGCATTATCTGCTCTAACAAATGGACAACAAAACAACGCAAGCAACTACTTATGAGCCTAATCCCAACAGAAAAAAATCTGCCTCAGAACGCCAACATTTTCATAGAACTGGTCATTGCAACCTTAGCCGAAGAGATGCAAAAGGACGCAACCGTTGCACCCAAGGTTCCCTTGACCGACACCTTGTTTACGATGACGAATGTCACTGAAGACCCTACCAAGGAGATCGCTCGCATTGAAAAATTCGTAAAAACCTTGCTCTTCGAACCTCGTGAAAAACAACAGACCGGGCCAGTCAAAAACACAAAAAAGACAGAGACAAAATCAACCGTAAAATTTGAAGACGTTACCGATCAAAACGAAAAAAAATAGTAGCAAATAATAAAATTCGGGGCCTGGAAACAATAAAAACCCAGGCCCTCTAAAATTATAAAGGAAACTCATGAAATCTATAAAATCACTCTTACTTGTGCTCACGCTACTTGCGTCAAATGCATCCTCTCTTTTTGCAGGAACACTGCATGACCTTGTAGAGAAGAACGAAGTTAAAGCCGTTAGTAATTTTCTCGAAACTAATGGAACCAAAGAAATTAACATCAAGTACTTTGGCGAAACCCCGCTCTTGAAAGCATGTGAGATAGACAACCTTGAAATAGTAAAACTCCTCCTTCAAAACGGTGCCAAGGCCTCCATCAACACCACAGACAATGACGGGAAGACCCCTCTCTATTGGGCTTGCAAAAAAAACAACCTTAAAATAGTAAACCGCCTCCTTAAAAACGGTGCCGAGGCCTCCATCAACACCCCAGACATTGGCTGGGAAACCCCACTTTATTGGGCTTGCTTTAACAACAACCTTGAAATAGTAAAACTCCTCCTTCAAAACGGTGCCAAGGCCTCCA
>CAYRPI010000065.1:0-7063 GCA_964426225.1 uncultured Candidatus Babeliaceae bacterium
CGGCTGCGCATCCCGCCCCGGGCACAATAGATGAGCACCGTGGGATCGGTAGTGTAGCCCTTAACTAGGTCGACCAGACGAGTTATATGGGGCCCGACAAATTCAAGCCCCTTGTGGATGGCAATTTCTCGTCCTTTTTGTTTGTACAGGGTGCCGACGATGGCACGTTCTTCGTCCGAAAATAGGGGCACGTTTATGGCATTAGGTATATGCCCGTTTGCAAATTCGCTTGGTGAACGCACATCAATAACCGTGTGAGTTGTGCGTTTTTCTAAAAATTCTAAAATGGAAATGGGCTTGATCATAAGGCCTCCTTCACATTTTAGGATAGCAAAAAACGGGGTGTTTAGCTATTGCGGTTTTGGGGGTTGGGTTACTTAGTGTGGGAGGGACTGGTAAGTATTAAACAATGTTTACCTAAGAACGATATTCCGAGCTTTAAAATCTTTTCAAATCCCTGGGCTCGCAACTCGGTTTCATACTTTCGTTCTTCTAACTGTTTAAGGGCTTTTTGCGCTTCAGATTCGAGAGTTTCATTGCGGTTTGCATGAACTTTTTTAAATTCAATAATAATGCCTAATTTGGTCTTATCTTTGGGGATAAGCATGACATCATATCGTCCATACCCACTCTCACGATTTGATTTAACTTCATGCGTCTGAGAAAGACTTGCAAGCATGCCTAGAACCAAAGCATGATAAAATAATTCAGGTTCTGTTCCGCTCATGTCGAAGGAGCTAAGCGTTTCTAAGGTTAATTTTGTGAAAAACTCTTGGAATGATTCCACATCTCCGATGATCAACCTTTCGAGCATAGAGGTGTATGTACTAATGTTGATAGTCTCTCCGAACCATGCTTTGAATGATTTTTTGTATATTAATCCAACTTCAGTGTTGGGGATAAAAAAATCGGCATACATTTCATCTTCTATAGAGCGATAATTTTTAAATGTTAGATAGCCACAGAAGAGAAGAAAATTCCAGAGAACGTCGTCATAATTGTTGAGATCGGTCATAACGATGTTTTCTTGAACGGGCTTGGTAACCGCGTTGCCCTGAATTATGATTTCAAGTTCTTCCTTTGTTTTAGTGGAGCTTGTTCTGAGCAACTCTTTTATAAGAGCGTTATCACTGGTGTTAACCCAATAGGGCTTTGTGGCGCCATCATTGTCAACCAGATTTACAATAGACCAGGGATTATACATCTTTGAGCTTCCGGATTGATACCCGTCATACCATCTTCGAATATCATCGATACTATTTTCCAAGCCAAAATAGTTGAGTATCTCCTGAACCTCATTCTCCAGAAGCCCAAATTTATCAGAAAATCTCTCATCTACCAATGAACAGACACGCAGGTTATTAATACCACTAAAAATACTCTCTTTTGAGATTCTTAAAATGCCGGTTAGGATTCCTATGTTGAGCGGAGTGTTGCCTTTGAAGCCCGCTCCCAAGAAGTTACGCATAAAAGAGATAACATCATCGTAATAGCCCTTTATGTACCCTTCATGGATTGGGGCGTCATATTCATCCATGAGAAGTATAACTTGAGATTTGTAAGCACGTTCAAGATAACGCGAGAGATCTGAAAGTGAATTTTCATATAGAGCTTGAGAAGCTGAGCCATTTATAACTTCTTGGACACATTTTTTTTCAAATTCACTCAAAAGGGGTTTTATACTAGAAAAATGCCGATCAAATTCTTTGCCAATAATTTTACATATTTTTGCATAACAGGCGGGCCAGGTCGCGGTTTTGGAGTCTTTAAGCGTCATCCAAATTACGGGATATTGTCCCTGATGTGCCATACAGTCTGAATGCTCTTCAATTTTGAGATCATTAAAAAGATGGCGATTGCTCTGGTCTGTTTTTTCAAAGAAGTAGCGCAAGAGGGATAAGTTTAAAGTTTTTCCAAAGCGGCGGGGACGTGGAATAAGGGTTGCCTTTGCTTGTGAGGTTAGAATGTCTTTAATGAATAAACTCTTATCTACAAAATAAAATTTTTTTTCAATAAGCTCTTTAAAGTCATCTATACCGATTGGTATATGTTTTTTCTTGTCTGTTTTCATGCTACCTCTTTAAAAATTAAATTCTGTTTCTTCCTCAATTTTGTTTAACACGTTCTTCATCCAAAAATAGGGGCATGTTTATGGCATTGGGTACGTGCCTGTTTGCAAATTCGCTTGGTGAACGCACATCAATGACGGTGGGAGTCGTGCGTTTTTCTAAAAAATCTAAAATCTAAAATGGGCTTGATCATACGGTCTTCTTCACATTTTAGGGTAGCAAAAAACGGGCTGTTTAGCTATGGCGGTTTTGGGGGTTGGGTCATCTAAGGTAGTTTGTTCCGCCTCTTTGATTCTTTTTATTTGGAGAGCTTAGCTATAGCGGTCTTTACAATTTTTTTTAAGTCTTTCAATTTTTCCTTTTCGCTCCTAGCAGCCTCGTCTTTAATATTGATAATTTCACTAGGCAGCATAGTAATCTGAATCTTTGTTTTGGTTTTATTGTCTATAAGATTATGAAAGTCAGTAATAGCATCTTTGAGAGTAGTTAATGATTGTTCAAATTCTGGCTTGTTTGGCTGGGTTGCAAGTATAGCATCGCAGTCGAGTTTGAAAGAAGAGAAATAGCCGGACTTGTTTAGTATCATGTCACTTAAATCATTTTTTAAGTCCTTGAGATTTTGCTTTGTTATTATAGGCGCCTGCACTGGGGGGGGTTGTGGAGTTGTTGTTGGACTAATTATTTTTGTTGGGGTGGGATTAAGTAATTCTTTGGAGAGATTGACTGCAAATAGTGCTAATTCATTAAGAAATTTCTGTCTTGAGATCTCATCCGTTGGGAGTTTTCCTATAATGTGGTCTGAGAGCGTTATACCCAAAGTATTTTTTTGTTTTGCGTTAGTAATTTTTTTGTCTATTAGTTCTTCTCTGACCTTTTGTAGGGCTCCACCATTATCATCTCCCATAGCGTTTTTTGCCGCATTTGAGGGATTTTTTATTTCAATGTAAAGCGTGCCAAGAGCGATGTTGAAATCTTTTAAGTCCGCATAATTAAGAAGCTTATCAATATCCGTTTGGGGTATTTTAAGTTCAAGAAGTCTTTTTCTAAGCTCATCTTCAGGAGTTGCAGTGGTTGATGGTTTTTGCGGAAGTGGTTTAATATGGGTTTTTGGAGCAGGCATGTTGGCTATAGATTGCAAACTTCGAGCAAGATTATCTATCTCTACATCCCCAATAGCAAGGACTCGTGTTCCAAGGGTTAAAATGACAATGAATAGCATCAAAAAACTTTTTAAATCGGACATAAAAAAAGACTTCATACAAACTCCCTTTTGTAAAATTTTATCTCTAACTTTAATCTAGCTCACGCTCAAATAGACTGTCAATCTTCTGTGCCGTGCGCTATGGCGTTATAACTAACCAGCCCTTTTATTGCGGTTTTAGATAAGCTTCAATCTTTTTTTGGTCCGCATCCATATCTCCATTATCATGTAGAAAATCTAGCCACGCTTTAGCTTCTTCTTTAAAATCTGTGGCAGGGATTTTAAGTCCAGGAGCATTAAAATCTTTTGGTTTTAGACCTTCTTTTGATAGGAGTAGTAGAAACTGAAGTCGCTTTTGTGTGATCTCTTTAATGTCTTTTTCAAATTGGATGACGTCATTAGCGTTTTTGCTCAACTTCTGCAATAAAAAAGTTTTGAGGTCTTTTAGAAGGGTCGGATCAATGCAAGCTATTAGTTTGCTTGTGTTGAAAGCAAGGTCTTCTTTTTTATTAAACACATTTTTAAATGTGTTGTTAAACAGCACCTTTATATTTTTAGCTTCATCTTTTGCGTCCTCATCAATAATGAGCCATGTCTTAGATACTTTTTGTTTTAGGTTATTAAGCTCAGTTAATATGAAATTAAGGGTAGTTTTTTTTACAACCTCATCAAAAACTGAGTATGTTTTTATAAGTTCTTGGTGCAGATTTTCTCTCTTTGTTTTATTTGCGGTTGTTTTTAAAACCTCTGTAATAGCGTTATCACGTGCGATACCCCATGCGTTTGCTTTTTCCTTTTTGATCTCATCTATGCGCTTTTTATTTGCTTGATTAATCAGATTTTGAGCATCTTTTATTGCTTTTTGAATGTTGGGGTTAGTAGGGGCCTTTTTAGCATCTAGATCATTATTGGCTTTTTTCGTGATACTAATAACATCAATTAATTCTGTTTTGCCTTGCATTTCTTTTATGGCATCGATTTTTATTTTTTCAATTTCAATGTTTACTTTATCAAATTCATCTTTCAATTTTTTTTGTTCTTCTAACTGTTCTGTCAATGATTTCTTTTTATTTAATTCGGCTAATTTTTCTTGCAATTTGTACCTATCACGGGCCCAGTTTAAAGTAGTCTCATCGACATTGTTTTCAATAGTCTTTAGATCTGATTTTGTAGCGACTCCGGTATTTAGTGCTTCTAGTGCAGTTTTTATCTCTTCTAATAACTCAGATGTTTTTTCATTCTCTTTTTCCCATATGGCTACAAGATAGAGTGCTTGGTAGCGATCATCTTCTTTTGAAAGATCAAGGGCGTTCTCAGTCACAGATCCAAAAAGGTATGTCTCGGCGAGTGCATAGTTTGCAGCATTTTCATAACTATTCTTTTTTATAATTTTGCGCAATTGATTGTGGAAGTTGGTTAATGTTTCGCGTGTCAAAATTTCATTATTTAATGCATCGTAGACATCCAGAGATCCGTATTCATCGGATTCTTTATTGCTAATGCGTCGTTTCATCATTCCAAAATTAACAGCCCCTGAGAGACCTGTTCCAATTATGTTTGCCCAGTTGTCTTCTAGCGCTTCTCTTGCTTTTGTAACCTCAAATGATTTTAAAAGACTCGCTAATGCCACGGAATCAAGGGCATCCTTTAATTCCCAGTTTTGGGGCAAGGGGTCAAAGTTTTTTATTTCAGTTTTTACGTCTAGTATTTCTTCCTGGAGAGATTTTGGCCCGGATGCGATAGCTTTTAGTGCTGACGCTAACTTTTCAATCTCGTTTCCCTGTGCACTGTAAGTTTGCAGGCTTATGAGCAGTGGAAGCAATAATAGGTATGGAATTTTCATCATGGTTCCTCTTTTTATAGTTATTTAGTGAAAAGGTCGGTAATTTTGTTTTTGCCAGGTGTCGGCTCGTAGCCAGATTTTATTACGAAAATGACCTCTGAACCAGCCTCATAGAGTGCATCCAGAAGTCGAGTGAGTTCTTTTATGAATGCAGGCTTAATGCTACTTTCAGTTGTATTGGATAGTTTAAAGGCCTTGGTGATAGGTTCGGTATCTTTGCTGGTTTTTCCTAAAATCTTTTTAAGTCCACATAGACGCTCTTTTGTATAGCTTATTACTGCTTGTTGCACTTCGGTTATATATTTTTTTGCTTCTGTAAGGTTTTTTGGATCTTTGGTGAAAATATTAAACTCGTAACTTTCTGAAAGCAGAGAGGGATCAATACAACCGAGGAGCTTTAGGAAAGATTGATAAACTTTATTGTTTGCGTCGGTTATCTTGTTATTTTTTATAAGGGACTTCAATTCTGTGTTATAAATTGTCAAAATATCTTGATTGCCAGGTTTTCTCAGGGTCCAGATTTCATCTGAGGTTATTAAACTAGTTTTGATTTTTTTAAACCATAGGTTAGAAATGTCGCCAGTTGTGCCTAGTGAGCTTACAATCTGGGCTTGTGGCGATTTAATAGACTGAATGGTTTGCGAAAGGTTCTGAGAACACTTTATATTAGTCCATATCGTGTCTATTGCGGCATCTCGTACGGGCTCCCAGCTGGCACCTCTATTTTTTATAGCATCCCGGTCTTTATCAACTTCCTGCTTGATATCGTCTAGAGCATCATCCTTTGTTTTTTGTAGGTTGTTCGTTGCATCTTCATTGAGCCCGGCGACATTAATTGAATTGATCTGATCTGTTATTTTTTTGACATAATTATCAAGACTGGCTTCATTTTTTTTGGCGGGGATGGCTTTCAACGCGTCATCATCTGTTTGATAAATCAGTTTTTTTGCGTGAGCAAAATCTGTTAATTTATCTGTAGAATTTATTAGATCGGTTTCAATATTTTTATTTTTGGTGACACCCCCAATTTTTTTGGCATAGTCTTTTATTTTTGTGGAAGAGGCTTCCCATGTTTTTATAGTACCGTCTATTCCACCTTGGGTTGTTTGTATTAATCCTGTTTGCATAGAGTCTATTAATTGCTGCATCAGTTTTTTTAAAATTAGGGGATTGGCACTGTTTATTATTTTGTCTAACGCATCTGTTATTGTTTTATCAAATTCGGAGCTGTTAATGATTGCATTCTTTGTGTTGTTGCACTCAGTTATAAATTTTTCAAATTCAGCATATTTATCGAGTTTTATTTTTTCCGTATCCCATTTTCCTAGGTAGTAGAAGGCGCTGAAAACTAAAGTTGCAGGGACGGGGGTATTATTTGTTACATGTTCTGAGAGTTTGTTGGATAGATTTCTAAGGGGTATAAAATACTTTAAAACGTCGGCAGAATTTTTTTCTGTGATAAAGCTGCGCATCTGGCGAGTTGCATCAGAAATTGTTTTGGCAAATTTCGCATTTATAGTTATAGGATCTAGTGCGTTTGGTAGCTTTAGTAATAAATCTAAGGTTGATTGCAGATCGGCATAATTTTTAATGTCTTTTAGGGCCGTCACGTTAAATAAGGCAAGCATAGTCTTTGTTCTGTCATTTCCAGGTGTAAAAAAGGTATCAAACTGTTGATTTTTTTATCAGAGGTAGCATTTTGTACAGCTGCGTTAAACTCGTTGTCTTCGAGAGTCACGTTTAATGCCCAAAAATCTTCTTTAATCTGTTCCTCTAGGGTGAGCTCTTTTGTTGTCGTCGTATCTGGTTTAGTTTCGATGAGTAGAATTGTGTCTTTTTTCGATTTTGTTACGGGATCTTCGGGACTTTCTGCAATCGCCTTAAGTGCTGCCGATAGGCTAGTAAATTCGTCTGCTCTAGTCAGGCATATTTGCAGCCCTATAAGCAGAG
>CAYRPI010000066.1:0-350 GCA_964426225.1 uncultured Candidatus Babeliaceae bacterium
TTTGTAAAAGAAAGAGTCATACTCTGGATCGGGGTTAGGCTTGGATGGAAAGAATAATAAAAGGAACCCACCCTTGTCCACTAGCGAGTCCCAAGCACTGAGTTCTGTACCGTTGGTGAATAAATTTTCATCCTTTTCAACGAGAAGTTTGCTTACTCCCCATGGTTCTTGGTTGGAGAACGTGCCCGAACTACAGGTCAATTTGAGGGGATTAAAATAATCGTCGCCTTTAAGGTTTGCACCCTCTGCAATGAGTTTTTTGGCCTCATCCCATTTGCTATTTAAGCAAGCATCCACAAGCTTATCGAAGACAGGTACGGTTCCGATAAGTACGGTTCCGTCTGAGGCGA
>CAYRPI010000066.1:360-7036 GCA_964426225.1 uncultured Candidatus Babeliaceae bacterium
TTCATCCTTTCTTATTAAATTGCACTCCTGAATGAGGAGCATCTATATTTATAGCATAGAATAAATATTTATTATTTGTCAATAAATTTGATTAATAAAAAATTACAAATTCAGCTACAACTATTTACTTTAAAAATCAACCGCAAAGAGCACCGTGACAGTATCAAGCAGGATTGCTCGTTGACCATTAAATCCATGTTTATAAGTAAGTTCAACATGCGGCTTAAAGCGGTCTTGTGCCTGTTTGAAGAAGTCGTACGAGAGTGTAAATACCGCACTGTGCGTAGTCCATTCTCGTAGACTTTCTGCGTTATTTGCAATTAAGCTCTCTGTATTATTTGCAATGGTATGACTAAAGTGGTCGGTATCCAGATAAAGTTTGACCTCTTCTTGTTTTGTAAATTGATACGCAACGCGTGCAGACAAGGTGCTTAAAAATTGGAATGCTTCCCCATAGAGAGTGAAGTGTTGCACAAAACCAGGGTCTTCACATACGGGCACTTTTTGTAAGAAAAGAAGATCGGTCTGCGCAGGATCTGTTTTTATGCGACGCATGCGCGATATGCCCCATAAATTCATAAGTTCTACATCCGCACCAAAGTTAAGATTTTTGCAGAAATGTAACTCAAGATTAAAGCCGCCAATAATACCAAGCCCCGCATCATTACCAAATGCCGGTGCAAAGAAGATATCTTCATCGGTTTTTTTACCCGTAGGGAATACCAGCCCTCCCCGTATGTTTAAAAATACGTTTCTAAGGTAAGGGCGTGCTTGGGGGAAAAAACGTTCCCAGCTTGCTATAGCGGTTAAATCACCTACTCCACTGCGGTCCCAATCGTGCAGATTAATGTGCGCTAGTTTTTCAATATCACCAATAAGGTCGTCTACCAAGTTTGCGTCAAATGTCTGACTATTATTGCGCGGAGATTTGCGCCATTGAACGTTTCTAAGACTCATCGAAATAAAGGGGAGATAGAATGAGAGGGCAAAATCATAGGGTAAATAATAACTTCCCGTGAACATTAGGTTATCTACATTAAGACAGCCCGTTGGAATAAAGAGCCCATGGGTTCCATTATCGTCATTTAAGTTAAATTTCTGCGCAAGACGGCTTAAATCCGTCTGATACGTATCTCCCTTTAATGCGGCAATGGCATCCTGTTCATCTTGATAGAGCTGCAGTATATCTGCACGTTTTCTAAAGCAACCGGAATTCCCGAATGCATCCTCATCTGCTTGATAAGCATGCGCTTTTACAGCATGTTCAAGGGCAAGGACTATATGCCAATCTGAGCACGCGGTCTGTTTGGTTGATACGAGTCTATCGTAGGGATTAAATAGGTTTAGTCGGGGACTACTTGCGTGCACATTAGTTGTAATTATGCTGGTAGTAACTACTATTCCCCAGACAAAATTGCGAAGCATTTGATTCATACATTACCTTTTTAAAGATTCTGTTCGTTTTTCCAAGATTAAATCCAGAATTAAATCCTGATTAAATCTTGGATTTTAATCGTTAGCATATAAATGCCCACCAGATACCATCCAGCTACCGGTTGCAGAACGTCGCAAAATCGGTCCCATAACGGCTGTGTTTGGAGAAACAATTTGGGTAGACGTTCGGTTGACCAAGACACTGGTGCGCAGCGCAGGATCGAGTGATTCTAAAAGCGCGGGTATACGGAATGGGTAGTAGAAGCTTCGGGACATAAAGATCATAGCTCCATCTGATGCAACAAAATTGCGATAGTCACCTCGATCATAGAAGAAGGTGGGATTTACATCTTGATAAAAATGATCTGCAAAAAGCTGAACGGTATAATTGTTTATAGCAACCGTATTTCCGGCGATGGCAATGCGGTACATACGGGTTTGATGCAGACTGACGCATGCATTTAGAAGATAAATATTTCCGCCACGAATATCCGTTGCAAAATCGATATCCCTGCCCGTTGCACTGATAACAAATAGTCGAGTAACCGGTCCCACTCCCTCTGGTAGAGTGACCGTTGTCCACGCTACATTAGCAGTACTAGTTGCGGTTGAAATATCATGGTTGTTGCCCACACGCAAGAGTCCATTATCTCCAGCCAAGAGAGCCACAGGTCCTGAAATAGCAACATCAGAAAATGACATAAAGGTTCCGACTTCTTTGGGGAGTGTATCAAAGGATGCTAGTAGTGTGCCTGTTGAACCGGGGAAATTAGGATCGGTTACATCAAAACGTACTAATTGATCGGTAGTTAGAACATAAAGAAGGTCGTTGTTTGTATCTGCTATTATTTTACGCACATTGCGTAGACCGCCTATTTTTTTAAAGGTTAGTGTAGCGGGTAAATTATTAAAGTTTTTAGTTAAGGGAACCGGCCAACCCGCACCATTTGCTGCCATCAAAACAACCAACCCACCATTCCCCCCTACAAACAGCCAGTTATTGGTTGCAGTGGATACAATATCTGCCGCAATAAGGGCGCCCATCTCATCAAGTACTCCACCTGAAAATAAGATACTGTCAGCAGCCCCTGTAAATCCTACCGTAGAACCGGTAGTTGAGATAAAGGTGTTTGAAAGTCCAGTAGCGCCTTTGAATAAGACTCCATCATCTGAACCACTCTGTGCAAGGGCTACACATTTATAGCCCGTGCTGCAGAGCAGTGAAAGACGGTTGCCCGCTATTTGACTAAAACTTGCATTAGTACGTGGGAAATCTACGGTGTATTGTATGCCGGTGGTGATATCTTTAAATAAGTTTTCTAAATTTTGATAAAAGGTTGAACAACCCCAGAGCGTACGTCTAACGGTATGGAGCGTGTTAGGATTATCACCGGGTAAGAAGGTAAAACTCCCGGTAACGTTATCTAATATGGTTGCTACAATGGGTTCTTGAGGTCCTGCAGCCCGTCTCCAGTCTGTAAAGCCTACAATGCGTCCATTAGGTTCAAAGATAGCTTGTGAGGCAAAAATGCCTCCGGGTTCATTAGCGCTATTTGCAGCTACGGTTACAAAAACCGTGTCCTTTTCCACAAAAATGGAGCTTATATCTCCTGGGAGTAGCGCAGGATTATTTCCACCTACGCGTGCCCTGTAAATATCAGCATCTGTAGGAGAGAATAGAGTTCCGGCGACCGTTGCAGGAGTAAGGAAAGCGCGACCAAGCAGGCGGCCTGTAAGAACAAACCCAGTTGCATTATTAGGATAAACATTTGCGGGAGGAGCGTTTTTATTAGCCAATTGCCCGGCAAAATCTCCGGCTGCAACTAAGGGAAGAGCATATACATTTTTGGTGGTAGTCGCGGGATTGCCCACTCCGCCTACTATTACTAGATACGTAAGGTAGGTAGAGGTAAAAAGTACAGAGACCTGATGAGCACAGACATCTACCGGTGTTCCGGCTAAAATGGTGCGTCCACCTACTATGGAATCATCTGTTATAGCAGCATCAGGCGCAATTTTGTTGTTGAGGCCATAGATGATACAGCGTGCACCACTTCCTAAAATTCCATTGGTTTGTACAGATAGTCCAGTGTAAAATTCTCTGGTGAATTCACAGGGATAGATGATCGGAGCTGTGGTTAAGATAGCGTTAAGGGGATTATCTATCATAAGTGCGGGGCTGTTTATGTCTACCGCGGCCTTACTACCAATGTTTAGCTTGTAAGTTTTATTATCTTTGGTTGGTAGTTGTATATCTCCAACTACAAGGGCAGAATTTGCCGTCCCAAAGGCACCTCCGCCATTTGGTAAGACTGCAGCTAAGAATGTAGTACCGGTGCATAAACCGCCCAGAGCAATAATGCCGTTACAAGGTAAATTTGCAAAATCGGTAAGTTCTGCGGAGGAGATAACCTGTGAACCTACCATATAGTCTCGCACCGCGTACAATTTTCTATTGTTCACTGCGGATACTACTAGGGGAGCGTTACTCAGTAAAGTTAATTGATCAATGATTGATCCATAGAGGGGGTTTGGTTGATCTACACTACCATCAAGTGTAGTTTTTTCGGGGGTTATGCCCACAAAAAAAGTTGTAGAGGGCCGGACTACGGATATAGATCTGTCGCGAAACTCTCCCGTTGGGGCCTGGCTGGCTCCAACAAAGAATTGGCGCAGATCACCACCATCTGGGGTGTTAGTGGAATTGTAGGCGTAGGGTTTTATGGTAAAAGGGAAGGGAATGGTGGATGATTTATCCGCCGAAATAGTTATATCCGCGCGTAAAAGGGTGGATGCGATTAGGGTGGACACGAATAAAAAAATGAACGACTTATATTTTCCACTCATCGGGATGTTCCTTTCCCAGGATTAAATCCTGCTGGTGAGGCACTGCTTTAAAACGGCTTTCAGTTTACAACAACAAGGCGCCTTTTGACTACCACTTTCAGGATTAAATACTGTACTTATTCAAAAATCGTAAGTAGTTCACCAACATGTTTAAACCGGCGTACGGTGCAAGTGCATTTTTCGATCTTTTGTGTACTGGCTGCTAGAAGGGTGCTAATGCCAAATTTGTCGGCTTCGCTGATATGTAAACTTACGTGATTAATAGGTTTAATCTGTCCTGTAAGACTTATTTCGCCCATGGCAAGACTTTTTGCAGGGAGTGGTTGTTGGAAAAAACTTGAAAGAAGTGCCAATGCAATTCCTAGGTCTGAGGTGTTCCCACGGATTTTTAGGCTGCCGCTAATTTTAAAAAATATGTCATGTGAGCTAAGTTTTACGTGGAGGTATTTTTCAAGAATTGCCGCGATTAAAACTACCTGCTTAGGGTCAATGCCCGAAACAACGCGTTGTGGGATGCCGTATTGACTTGCTATGGTAAGGGCTTGTAATTCAAGCAAAAGGGGGCGTGAACCTTCTATAGAGCTTACTAATATGGCCCCTGGACTATGGGAAATCTCATCGATAAGATGAGCGTTAATATTGGGTACTTGCCGCAACCCCTGTTCGCCCATTTCAAAAAAGCCTATCTCATTAATGGTTCCAAATCGGTTTTTAATAGAACGTAGCAACCGCGTTTGCCACCGATCTTCACCTTGAAGATAGAAAACTGCATCGACCATATGTTCCAAAAGCTTAGGCCCTGCCATTACGCCTTCTTTTGTAATGTGGCCGCTCAAGAGTACTGCAATATTTTTTTCCTTAGCCAAGCGCATAAGTCTAAATGCAGATTCTTTTAGTTGACCAATGCTGCCGGGTAAAAAGGAAGCATTTGCACTGGTACAGTTTTGAATGGAGTCGATGATTATTAAATCCGGCTTTTTTAGGCTTGCAGTGGCAATAATTTCGTCCAGATTAGCCTGGTCCGAAAAGAGTACGGTGCTGTTGACACATCCTAGTCGTTCTGCCCGCGTGCGGACCTGATCAAGAGATTCTTCGGATGAGAAATAAAAGACGGAGTGCTTTTGAGAAAGCTCATGGGCAATGTGCAATAGAAGAGTAGATTTTCCAATCCCCGGGTCACCGGTTAGGATAATAAAAGATCCCCGTACAATTCCGCCTCCAATAACACGGTCCCACTCATCAATACTAGCTTTTAGTCGTTCTTGAGGTTTTTGCGATACCGTGGAAAGCAGCTGCATCGAAACGGGGATTGCAGCTGCTTTGCTATTTCCAAAACTCGCGGTGGTGGAGGAAGGTGTGAATTCCTCCACCGTATTCCATTCTTTGCATTGAGGGCAGCAGCCAAACCATTTGGCCGATTCGTTGCCACAGGCGTTACAGACAAAAAGACTTTTTTCTTTGCTCATTTACTTTTTTTATCATTCAACGCTGAAGGTATGCCGTTTGAGATATTCATCAAGGGGCCTGTGATCGATCTTATAACACTCACGTGCGCGAGCTTCATAACACTCTTGGGCGCCGACTACAATTAAAGGATCGGTATGTTTTGCAGGTTCGCCGTTTACCAAACGTTGAGTAAAGTGCGCATCTTTTCCGCTCTGCATGCAGACGGCCTTGAGTTTGATAATTTCATCCGAAAGAGCTAGTAAAACAGGCATACATCCAAAGGGCAGTCCGCGAAAGTCTAAATCAAGCCCCGCTGCGATTACTCGTCTGCCTTCGGTTACAAGTTTGTCTACCAGAAGAACAATATCATGAGGGAAAAATTGTATTTCATCTATTCCAATTACTTGTGTGTCGTCGTGAATAAGCTGTGCAAGCTCTTTTGCACTTGCAACGGGGCATGCGGCTAGCGCATCGCCGTTATGTGCATGGACATGGCAGAGGGTTTTGCGGTTGTCTTTGCAATGTTTAAAGACTTGTATTCTGCGCTTTGCTATTTCTGCGCGGCGCATGCGGCGAATTAATTCTTCAGATTTACCCGAAAACATCGATCCACAAATTACTTCTAGCCGTCCGGCCACAGGTTGAGATGTCATAAGAACACTCCTAATTTTCTTCCATAAAAAGGTGATTCTTTTCTATGGTAGGACGTCCTTGTTTTTTTGCAATCTTTTATTCGGCATCAATTTTTTTTAATTCTTCTTCAACCTTTTTCCACTCTTCTTCTGAGCCTTGGAGGGCTTTGCAAAGTTCTTTTAATTTTTTCTTTAAAAATGGGCTGTACATATTTTTAAATAGACTGAGTTTGTGGAGGTTTTTGTCGATTATTTTGTCTACGAAAACTTTAGTTCCACCAACCCAAACTTTGGGTTCAAAAGACTGAAAGTCCTCA
>CAYRPI010000067.1:0-458 GCA_964426225.1 uncultured Candidatus Babeliaceae bacterium
GCATGATTGTTTTATGTTGGAGCAAAGTGATAAGTTCCTCATGTAGAGCAGTCGAGACACGTTGACAAGTTCCGGTTTCTGGCAAAGTAAAAAGTTCCGCTTTTTTTAGTTATTAACGACGCCTCAATCGCCGGCGTGGCGAGCTTCATCCGACTCTTCTTTCTACGGGTGGATGTTTAATTTCTTTCGCTTTACTCTCATCGTTAACTTTTTTAGACTCGTTCTGTAAAGAGATTATTAAATTAGAGTTTCAGAATTAAGTTCTGTTAAAAGCTGGAGTGGGTTTATGAAAATTATGAGCGGGAGAATTGATATTACGCCACTGCTTAAGGCTTCGGATCGTCTTGATGGGGCGTTGATTGAAGCGAAAACGGAATTGGAAAAAACGGGGGCTATTCAATGTTTTGAATACTGTTATGAGCTTGCATGGAAGACCATGCGACGAATTTTGCTGGTAC
>CAYRPI010000067.1:468-5657 GCA_964426225.1 uncultured Candidatus Babeliaceae bacterium
GGGTATTGAATTGAATAGCCCTCGCGAGGTTTTTAGAGCTGCGGGAAAAGAAAAGCTTATAGTGGATGTTGAAGCCTGGCTTAGTTTTATTGAAAAGCGGAATTTGACCGTTCATACCTATGAAGAGGCGTTGGCAGAGAAAATTTTTATTTTTCTTCCTATTTTCCAAAAATCATTGCACGAATTTATTGCGGTATTGCATCATGATCTTGCTTGAGCCACGACATTTCGATCTTGTTAAAAAAATTTTGGAAACCGTTCCGTATACATTCTATGTTTTTGGATCGCGGGCAAAGGGGACAGCGCGGGCTCTTTCTGATTTAGATCTCTGTTATAAGGGGCCTGTGGATGAGCGGGGAATTTCTCGACTTATTGAGGCTTTTGAAGAGTCAGACCTTCCTTTTACGGTTGATTTAGTTGATCTTAACCGGTGCTCGCCTGAATTTCGCTCCATGATAGAGCCTGATCTTGTAGAATTTCCTAAAATTTTTTAGGTCGCCTGTCTGACCCCGAGCATGTCGTTATTTGTATTGCTCTAATTCTTCTTTTAAGCCTTTTGCGAGTTCGATAAGTTTGCTGTTGAGTGGGTTTGGCACTACCCCTAGTGTGATGCCGAAAATAGGCGAGAGCACACACAGGGCGCTGATTAAGGTGTTGAAATTGGGGAAGCCGTATTTGAGAATGTATAACTGGAAAAATATGGACAGATATATACCGGCGCGGCTGACATAAAATGTGTCGGTGATGGGCAGGTCAAAGGAGTTAACGTATTCATCATCTACTAGTATTCCATTGAACCAAGTTGCTGTTCCTCCTCCAGCCCATGCTGCCATAGGTGCTGCCGGCTTGTTTATGCGCAAGAGATTAATGATTTTTTGGATATTCTCTGGCCCCACTTTTTTTGCTAACCATTTTTTGAGCCATAATATTTTTTCTTCACTGAGTGGTGTGTTGCAATCTATGACACATCCCTTATAGGTGAAGTGGTCTTTAAGCCTTTCGGGAAGTTCTGCAAAGATCTTTTTAAGATCTTCATTGAGTTTGACGACTCCGCATTCTTTCTTTGCCGATTCCATCATTTTGACGAGGGTTTGGTGAAGGAGCGTTTTAAGATGTTTGGTTTCAAAGCGGCGAATTACTTTGGCGTCTTCGTTGGTAATTTCAAGCTTTTTTTCAAAGAGACGTTTTGATAAAGCCTTTTCTAAAAAAGTGGAAGCGTTGGGGTTTAAGCAGAGAAAATTCAGTATATCTAACAGCTCTATAAGCTCTTTTTTAGAGCACTGTTCAATGAAGCTGATTTCGGATTTTAGCTCTTTTTTAAGGATAGCTTTTTTGTAAAAGAGGCTTTGGCAGAAATTTTTGGTACTTTGTGAGAGGGGTTTAGTTTTTTCATACTCGAGAATGAATGCGTTTAACGATTTTAGACAGTTTTCTTGGGGAGCTTCTAAATAGGTTTCTGCTTTTTCATAGAGGGGCTCTATTATTTTAAAATCTTTCCCTCGCATGGCGAAAGCCTGGCTGGGGATTAATAGTCCCGCAAGAGCGGTAAGAATGAGTTTTGGAAAAAAATGCCTTGTCATGATAGGTTCCTATTATTTGTAATATTGAAATTATTAGTTTTCCACTGGAGTATTATTTTTTCAACCAGTTTTTATATATTCATTATTATTGCTAGATTAACTAAAATAGTCAATCTATTGTTTTTTGGTAGCAACAAACTTTACTTTGAATGCCCACTTTCCCGTTAAGTTTTGTTTTTAAGCTTAGCCTTTAATACAGCTCAGTAATCAAGCCGTCTCTCCGATCAAGACTAGACTTTCTTTTCCCTGAAACGCTATCCCAAGCTTGATGATGTTTTTGAAGTTTCGTGACCGCATCTCAGCTTCATAATCTCTAGCATTAATTTGTGTAAGGGCGTCCTGAGCGGCGGATTCAAGAGTCTCATTTTTTGACTTATTTACTTTTTTAAGCTCAAAAATGATTCCAGGCTTTGAAGGGTCTTTAGGTATAAGGGAAACATCATATCGTCCGAGGCCGCTTTCACGGTTTGAGCGTACTTCATGGCTTTTGTGTAATGCAGCAAACATTCCGACGGTAAACGCATGATATAGGCGTTCTGGTTCACGGCCTGTGATATCAAAACTGCTTAGGGCTTCATAAGTGAAGAGTTCAAACATGCGTTTAAATTCGGCTACATCGCCCTCTGTTAGGCGAGAGAGCATGCGCAGGTAGTCTTGATTAATATCTTTTTCTTTGAACCATGAGAGAACCGACGTTTCATATAGAGATGCAATCTCTTCATTGGGGATTTTTAGGTCGGCGTACCATGCACGACCTTCCTGATGGTAATTTCTAAAGGTTACGTACCCTGTAAAGAGCAGAAAGTTCCATAGTGCATTTTCATCGTGATCGATATCTGGGAGGGTTATGTTTTCATTAATTGCAATGTTCACAGTCTGACCACGCATAAGCTTTTCAACTTCCTCTTTGACGTAAATCTGACTTTTTTTAAGCAGATCACGGACTAGAAGGTTATCACTAGTGTTGGCCCAGTAGGTTTGCAATTCTCCTCGACTTTTAACAAGATTAATTATTGACCAGGGGTTGTATACTTTGAGGGGACCACTTTGATAGCCATCGTACCACTGCCTTACTTTATCAATATGGTTATCCAGGCCGAAGAAGTTGAGCATAGCGACAACTTCGTCTTCTAAAAAACCAAATTTATCGGAATAATCTTGTTGAAAAAATGTGCGTACTTCAAGGTGATTAATGCCGCTAAAGATACTCTCTTTTGCAACTCGCAAGATTCCAGTCATAACGCTTAGATTAAGCGAATCATTTCCTTTTAATCCTGCACCAAAAAAACCACGCATAAAGCCAATAATTTCTTTATAATAGCCGTTTAGATAGCCTGCATGGATAGGAGCGTCGTACTCATCAATGAGAATCATGACTCTGGTTTTGTAGGCCCGTTCGAGATAGCGTGAAAGCTCTAAGAGTGAATTTTCATACATGGCTTGGGATGCGGTGCCTGCCATAAGGGCCTGTACTTCTTGCATTTCCAGTTCGTTTAGAACCGTTTTAATAGCATCAAAATGACGTTTAAATTCAATGCCAACAAGGGTGCGCATTTTTTCGTAGCAAGGGAGCCAGGTGTCCATTTTTACATCTTTAAAGGTGAGCCAGATGGTTGGGTATTTTCCCTGATGTATCATGCAATTGGGGTATTGCTCAATCTTAAGACCATTAAACAGGTGCCGACGTGAGGCAGAAGGGTCTACCTTCTCAAAAAAACAACGGAGCATGGACATATTTAATGTTTTGCCAAATCGGCGCGGACGGGGCAGGAGAGTTACTTTAGCTTTTGAATCCAGAAGTTCTTTTATAAGCAGACTCTTATCTGTAAAATAATAGTTTTCCTCAATAAGCTCTTTGAAATCATCAATACCTATTGAAATGTTTTTCCCCTCTGACGTTGCCATATTTTCTCCTCCGTATGGTTGGCTTCCCACGGTCTTCAGGATTAAGTTTTTAGTTTCTATAGTTGTGAGTTTTTATATTCTTGCCAGCGGTCTTGTCCCTGTTTAATGGCATTCATAATCGCTGGAATCATTAAGGGGTTCTGGTGTCCATGTTGGTCGGTTTCTATTTCAGTAAATAGAGCACGCTTTTGGTCATAAAGGTCTTTAAATCCTAGCAGATTTTTTTTGTATTGGTCTGTTTTTTCAAATGATTTTTCTATTTTTTTGTTGGAGCCTTTTTTGTAGAATCTGAATAATGCAGATTGCGGTGGTAAGATCTTAGGATCTTCTGAGGCACCTAAAAAGTTCCAGAGTTCAACGGATTTTATATTTTTCTGAAATAATTCTGCATCTGCATGTTCTATTTCATTATTATAACGGGGTAGTCCTGCGCAGGATTTTTTATAAGTTTTTAAGTCTACAGGGTCTTTCCAGTAGCCTGCAAAGCTACTTCTTTCTTGAATTTCTGGTTTGTACAGTATAGGGGATCCCGCAGAGACCATGCCTTTGGATAAAAGCGTCGACATGGATGATCCAATTAGAGTAAACATTTGCCACATAGATAGAGAATCGAATATCTGCTTTAGAGATTGACTTTGTAGCAAGGTGCAGGTTGCCTCTAGATTATTTTTTGGTTTTTTATCTTCTGGAATTCCATAATATCCTCCTTGCATCCCACAGACTAGTATAGCCTGAAAAATGGCAGGGAGCTGCTTTTTTTTATATTTTATTGGATGGTCTTGTAGATGTTTTTGGATCCATAACCGAAGAGTAAGTGCGCTTTGGGAGCTGCCAATAGCTAAAACAGGAATGGTTGTTTTGTTGGCAACTTGGTTGGTCCATGCTTTTTCTATGTGTTCAATTATGGTGTCTAAATTTTGTAGTGCTAGTTCGGGTTTTCCATTTCCAAGAACTAGGTTGGTGCAGGGGGCATTAGGGTATTTTTTAACTATCTCGTCTTGCACTAGTTTAAAACTGTCGGGGTAGTCTCCTTCAGACTCTGAGAGAAAAACAAAGGGGAGAGGAGTATCTTTTTGTATTGAATCCTGTTTTTGCATGCTCATAACAAAAGTTGTTGTACAGAGGAGTGACGTCAGAAAGGCTACACATATTCTTTTTTGAGTTACAAAACTTCTAAATACAAACATTGTCCTCGCTCCTCCTAATAATTCAACGTTTAGGATTTAACCTGTTTTTTGTTTCCTTAATTAGAAAGGTACAGAGAAAGGGTATGGAAAGTCAATGGATGAGGTTTTTCCTAGTTTATTCAAAGTCGACTATGCCATTTTTCATAATGGCATTCAGTTCTTTTTTCTCAGGATTTTTTAAAATAACTTGAGAAAGGGGGATGGTAAGCATCTGTTGGATTGTCCGTTTTAAGGGGCGAGCACCAAATTCTGGTTGAAAGCCTTCTTCTGCAAGATACTGTACGACAGCAGGATCTATGTGTAGAGTTATCTGCTGTCTTTCTAGTCGTTTTTGCAACCTTGAAATCTGTATCTGTGCAATATCAGCAACGCTCTCTTTAGATAGTCGATTAAAGAACACGATACTATCTATGCGGTTTAGAAATTCGGGGCGGAAGGTTTTGTGCAAAATTTCCAGAACCTGTTTTTTAATGGAGTCATTAATTGATGAGGAAGAGCATAAGCGATTAGGAAAAGA
>CAYRPI010000067.1:5667-6880 GCA_964426225.1 uncultured Candidatus Babeliaceae bacterium
AAGAATAGTTTGAGAGCCTAGATTTGAGGTCATTATGATAAGGGTGTTTTTAAAGGATACAGATCGCCCTTGTCCATCAGTTAGGGTTCCTTCATCAAGAATTTGTAGGAAGATATTGAATACGTCTGGGTGAGCTTTCTCAATTTCATCAAAAAGAACCACGCTAAAGGGATGGCGTCGTACGGCTTCGGTTAGTTGGCCGCCTTCTTCATACCCTACATAGCCAGGAGGAGCTCCGATAAGCCGAGCAACCGAATGTTTTTCCATGTATTCGCTCATGTCTATGCGAATGAGTTTGTGTTCGTCATTAAAAAGAAAGTCGGCGAGTGTTTTTGCTACTTCAGTTTTCCCAACACCTGTAGGCCCTAAGAACAGGAATGAACCAATAGGACGGTTGGGTTCCGTTAGGCCTGCACGGTGCATCTGAATAGCATGTGTAATGTTTGCAATAGCTTCATCTTGTCCAACTACCCGTTTTTTAAGAACATCTCCCATAGAGATGATTTTTTCGCTTTCACTTTTTTCAAGTTTTTCTACTGGGATTCCGGTCCATCGGGCAAGAACTTTAGCGATGTCATGTTGATCTACGGCATCTTTAATAAGACGAGCAGAACCATTTTCAGGATTAAATCCTGTCTTTAGTTGGGCGGTGGCATTTTCGAGTTCTTTTTCAAATTGAGCAAGACGACCATATTTTATCTCGGAGGCGCGGGCATAATCACCGGATCTCTCTGCACGTTGAAATTCGACATGTGCTTTCTCAATCTGTTCTTTTAAAATTCTAATTTTTTCAATCGGTGCTTTTTCCGCTTTCCATTGGTTAAGAAGGGTTTGATGCTCTTCCTTAAGCTTTGAAAGTTCATTTTCAAGATCGGAAAGTCTTTTTTTAGATGCATCATCTTTTTCTTTTGATAGGGCCACTTTTTCGATCTCCAATTGTCTAATTTTACGGGCTAAACGGTCAACATTTTCGGGCTGAGAATCAATGGCCATTTTGACCATAGAGGCAGCTTCGTCAACGAGGTCGATAGCTTTATCTGGTAAAAAGCGATCGGGAATATTTTGAGCAGAGAGATTTACGGCTGCTACAAGTGCCTGATCTTTAATATGGATTCCATGGTGTAATTCATACCGTTCTTTAAGACCTCTGAGTATTGAGAGTGCATCGTCTGTAGTAGGCTCTTCGACTAAAACTTTTTGAAAGCGGCGTTCG
>CAYRPI010000068.1:0-6852 GCA_964426225.1 uncultured Candidatus Babeliaceae bacterium
AGACTCCTGCCATCCCTTCCCCTTATTTGCGCATAAATATGACTCAAAACCACTCCTTACACCACAGTGTCTATTAGAATTCTACAAAGCCTCTGGTAAATATCCTTCATTTAAAGCTCCAAAAACACTCATTCTCTGTTGCGACAACGGATTTCTAGAGCAAACTCTACAAAAATATCCCCACACAGAATGCGATGGACTCTTTGCAAAACAGATCTATTTTTTAACCGATTTTCCATCGATAGCCATAGCACTGTTAGGGCTCACAGCACCGTTGAATGCCATGCGGCTTGATCTGGCAATTGCGTGGGGTGTTGAGCAGGTGATTTTCATTGGAACATGCTGCCGTTTGCAGAAAGACATAAAGTTGGGTGATATCCTAGTATGTGAAAAAGCTCTGCGCGATGAAGGCGTTTCGCACCACTACCTTCCCTACAGCCGCTACGCCTATCCATCCAAGGCATTGCTAGAAAAAACTCTCGCCACGTTAAAGGCCATGAAGCTGCCCTACCGACTAGGGTCCATATGGTCTAATGATGCTTTCTTTAGGGAGACAGAAGCTGAAGTTAAAAAATACCAAAGCGAAGGCGTATTAGGCACAGAGATGGAGACTGCCGGCATTTTGACTGTTGCGCAGTGCAGTCATATTGAGATAGTCGCACTTTATACGGTCACCGATACCCTTGCAAACTTAAAGTGGGAAAAAGAGGTTAATTATAAAGCAACAAAATTAAAGACGCTCGATACCATCTTAGAAGTTGCATTGAAGGTTGCCCAGGCTACATAGTTTATTCCACAGTGTGATAGCTTACCAATGGTTGTATTAGTTTTAACGTAATTATCCCGATAATAGTCGCTGTTTTCCCAGACATTCCCATTATTTGCATAAGTATAAAAACTAATCCAGAACATAAAACCGCAAAAAGAAGAGCAAGGGCAATGAGTTTTAACACGACTTTTGCGGTCAGTTTAATGTTATAGATGGTTATATAGCAGAAGATCTGTTCAAACAATAGCCCTAGAAAAATACTTGCTGCAAAGGCGAAATAAAAGGATTTCATTCCATATAAGGTTGTAAGTTTGTAGGTAACTAATGCGATTATGAGGAACAATCCATACAAACTCTGCATGTAACGTTGAAACTTTTGGGTGTAGAGAGTTAAAACTTTTGAAGTAGCGGTTGAGGTGCTTGCCCATATTATTTTTTTGATTTCTGCCATCACTTTCATCGCAATGATAAGGGTGACCGGGGCGGCCCATTCGCCCAGAGGGGCCCTTAGAAAATGGTAAAGGATTACAAAGACGCAGGCGCTAGCACTCGTGAAAATAAGGTTGTTTTTTAGGTTTAGTTGTGTGGACTTTAGTTCATAGAGTATTAACTGATCATAAAAAGTTCTGGCTAAAACGATTATAAAATATCCGATAAAAACGGCTGCAAATTCGGGTAGGCCGCAGACAGAATGTAATAGATATAGTGACCCAAAAAGGCCTGCTATGGCGGCATAAAAACCGATACTGAATATGTAAAATTTATGGGCTAATTTACGGTTAAGGGTTGTCACATTATTTAAGGGGTTGTTCATAGGAGTCCTATTTCAAGATTTAATCTTGTCTAAAATTTTAATACATTCGGTAAGCCACTCTATCTCTGCTTCTGTATGGAAAAAACCATTTTTTAAGGCCAAGGTTCCAAACAATTTATACGGATCTTTATTAGAAATGCTTGCTAAGATATCGGTTTCAACTCTCCTAAATCCTTCTCGTGTTGCGTAAACCTTTTGAAGACGATGTTGAAGCTGTTTGATGAGCGTTTTTCGTGCAACGGTGCCGCCAAAAAATAGTTTTAACAGAAGCTCGTTGCGATGACTTTCTGGTTCTGGCTGCAATTCCATCCATTCCAGGAATTCTGCCTTTCCTGCGTCGGTGATTTCAAACAGAGTGCGCTCGCGTTTGCCCGTGGATTCGGTTTTGGAAGTAACTTTCCCTTCTTTTTCAAGCTTTTTGAGCATGGGATAGATGGAAGCATCGGATTCTTGCCAAAAATAAACCGTTGATTTTTGCATTAATTGTAAAATTGAGTAGCCGCTTTTTGCGCTTTTAAAGAGCATCCCCAGAATTGCAAATCTAGTCTTGTTAATTTTCTTCATGCCGCAATAATTCGTTATTTTTGACCTATATCACATAACTAGATAATAATACCCAATGATTAGGTATGTGTCAAGGACTTTTTTGGTTGCATAAAAATTGCTTTTAATAATGGTTTGCGGTGTCATCCTTATTGACGAGGAAGGTTGCAAGATGAGCAAGTTCATGGGCGCGGCACGTGTACAAAAAGAGTGGTTTTGTGGGAAATGGAGAATTTGAGCCATTTGGTGGTTAACGGAAAGGAGCATGCAAACAAATTATTGCACGTTATAAACCAAAATTTCAGTTCCTGTTTTGGCAAATTCTTCGGGAATTTCTATTTTTTTAAATCCGACTTTTTTATACAGGTGTTGCGCTGCGTCATTTTTTTTGCTTGTTGAAAGTGCAATCTTTTTGACGCCCCTCTTCTTCATTTTAGTAATCGTATATTGTAATAACTCTCTGCCGAAGCCCTTGCCGCGTTGCTTTTCTGTAGTTGATAGATGAGATATAACCCCTAAGTCGCCAAATAATGCGGATTCAATAAATGCAACCGGTGTGCCGGCAATGTAATAAACAAACGTTAGCTGTTTATCAAGTTTCAAGACAATGCCCTGTGACCAGCGTTTATCTTCGGTTAATTGTGCTGATTTAGGAATACCCATAAGTTTTTCGATTTCAAGCTCGTATTCTTTATACTCTTGATATTCTGCAGGGATCGGGAAAAAGACTACCAGCGGCTCACTAGTAGGATCCGCGTCGGGCTGGGCTTCTCCATCGTCAGGGAAATCTTTGGCCATTCGCTCGGCAATAAAGGCATCATCGCGTTTTTTATCGTAGGTTTTTATCCAGGTTGTTTGCTCACAACAGAGCATTGTATCTGTAAAAACAGAGCCATATAGAAAGGCCATAGATAAAATTACTATTAATCTTTTCATTTTATATCCTTCTTAATAATTTTAAATTAATGATATATTACAATAATATATATATATTATTCTTTGCCTAAAAAATATCAATCTAGAGGGCCATCTGCGTGCTAACGTTTTGCATGCCAGGCAAAGCCAAAAAAGGGAAATAAGGATATGACACAAGAACGATTTAAAATACAAGCTGCCGTTGCTTTAATTTTGCGTAAAGATCAAAAAATTTCATTAATCAGACGTTGTAATACCGGTTGGTGCGATGAATTTTATGCAAGTGCTGGCGGCGGTATTGAAGAGAATGAATCAGCAACTCAAGCGTTAATTCGTGAGGCATACGAGGAACTTGGCATCACTTTGAAAAAAGAACATTTAAAAGTTGTTCATGTTCGTTATTCTCGATACCCACAAGATGGAGAAACATGCGTATGCATTTTTATGGAGGCAACGGAGTGGGAAGGTGAGCCGCGCAATTGCGAATCACACAAATGCGGCGAGGTACTATGGGCTGATATAGATGCATTGCCGAACAATCTCATGCCCTCGTTCAAAAAAGTTGTTGAATTGATTAAGCAAAACGTTTTTTATAGTGAGTCGGGGTGGGATTAACCGTTGTTTGTTAAATTGGGCTCCTAGATCGTGGCGGAAAGAGTGAATGTTGTATTTAAGTTACACTTGTGTTATACTTACAATTGACTTCGATTCCATGGTAAATGATTTATTTTGTGGGAGCAGTTCATGGAGTATGAGATAAAGATTTATAAAACATCGACCGGGAAATGTCCCTTTAACGAGTGGGTGTTTGACCTTGATGACTTGAAAGCGAAAGTTGCTATGCGTTTACGGCTCGAACGTGTTGGAATGGGTAACTTTGGGAATTGCAAGTTGCTGGGTGATGGTGTTTATGACTAAAACATCACCACGCTTTGTGGATTATCATGAAACGCTTATAGACGAACTCAAGGATCATAATTATGCAGTTATGTATCTAAACGCCGCCATTGAAGAAAGTCTTAAAGGTGATGAAGAATCGCAAAAGCTTTTCCTCAATGCATTAAGAAATGTTGCAGAAGCACAAGGGACTATGACAGATCTTGCTAAACGCGCGCAAGTTAGACGCGAAAGTTTATATCGTATGCTGTCAAAAGACGGCAATCCAGAGCTCAACTCACTTGCTGCAATATTACATGCAATGGGTTTTTCCTTGAGCGTGCGTTAAATATGGGATTAACCGTTGTTTGTTAATCTGCGCTGTTTGTTTTATAAAGGTGGTCACAATGGTTTGTTTTTTAAAATGGCTTCTTTATGTTGTTTTAGGCGTTGTTGTCTTGGCAGTCGGATTTGTTGCATATCTTGCTTGGTTTCAGCCACATTTCTATTTTCCTAAACCAACAGGACAGTATGCCGTTGGCTCAAGGGAATACCACTGGATTGATACAACGCGTAAAGAAACTTTTTCAAACGATCCCGCTCACCCCTACCGGGAATTGATGGTCAAAATCTGGTATCCTGCAGTGGGTACCTTGCCAGATAAACCTTCAACACCCTATACGCCTGCTGTAGTCTCATGGCTTAAGCGTAATCGTCCATTTTTTTGGCTTTTTTCTGGGCTATCTCGCCCGATTTTCACGTTTGCACAAATTGATGGCCCATTCGTAAATGATTTGCAAAAATGTCCGGTTATATTGTTTTCACCTGGTCAATGGGGTGTCTGCTCGTCTAATACGGCTCAGTGCGAAGAGCTTGCTAGTCATGGCTTTGTTGTTGTTGGGGTTAGCCATCCGTATGAAAGTTGGGTTGTTCATTTTTCTGATGGACGCGTTATTGCCAGTATTCCAGACAAAGATCTTCCATTTAGAGAAAGACGAAAACGAACTGATCAGGATATCGAAGTACGTATTGCCGACGTGCGCTTTGCAATCGATCAACTTGAGCAACTTTCCAGAGACACGCAGTCTCCCTTTTTCCAGCGCTATGATACATCAAATATTGGTGCAATGGGGCAATCTTTGGGTGGGGGGACGGCGATTCAATTGTGTCGACGCGATGCACGTATAAAAGCCGGCGTTGATATGGATGGAAGTTTATTTGGAGTAGATGCTGTAGACTCATTAAGCAAACCTCTGATGTTTATGCTTGCACAAAGCAGCTCAGATATGATGGCGCGTGTTTTTACTGATGCTGACAAGAGAAAATTTGATATAAATTCACGTGATGAAGAGTTGATGATAAAGGCGCGATATCCACTTCCTTCGGAGCAGTTTAAACAAATTACCAGTTCCGACTCCTATGTGTTCGTCGTCAAGGGAACTGGGCATTCCGATTTTACCGATTTTGCCATTAAGAAGCAGGCATCGCCACTTTGGTATATACGGCCTCTTATAAAAAACATTGGGTGGCTCAGTTTACTGGGCCCTATCAACGGCTTTCGCGCCACAGAAATAGTAAGCGCCTATCTGGTCAATTTCTTCGATAAGTATCTCAAAGGTCAGCCATCTGCGTTGTTGGATGGTAGTGGAAGGCAGTATCCAGAAGTTGAAATAAGAAAATAAACTGAGGGAACAGTCATGGGGAAAATAGTTGCGATTGGTGGAGGCGAGATAGCTCTACAAGAAACTTGTGCCATAGATGAAACAATAATCCGCCTATCGGGTAAGGAAATCCCTCGCGTCCTCTTTATCCCGACTGCAAGCTCCGATGCGCCAAAATATGTGAGTAACTTTATGGACTATTACGGTACTGCGCTTGGGTGCCAGGTGGATACGTTATATCTGGTCAATGTACCTATTGATACTAGTGTTGTTGCTGAAAAGATCTTAACGGCTGACATAATTTACGTCGGGGGTGGCAATACGTTGAAAATGATGACGTTATGGCGTAAATATGGCATTGATAAATTGCTTAAAAGGGCCTACAAAAAAGATGCCGTTTTGTGTGGAGTAAGTGCAGGAGCGATATGCTGGTTTGAGTGTGGGAATTCTGATTCACGGCGCTTTAAAAATCCTGAAGCTCCGTTGATTAAAGTGACAGGTTTGGGCCTGGCCAACGCATTACTCTGCCCCCATTATCATTCCGAAAAATATGAGAAGGACCGGAGCGTGTCTTTGAAAACAATGATGCAGAAGACGCCAGGAGTAGCCTTAGCAATCGATGATTTTTGTGCGCTTATGTTGATTGATGGCACCTATCAGGTAATTACTTCAAAGCCTAATGTCCATGCCTATAAAATCTACTGGAAACGTGGTCAATTCTTTCATGAGACTATAGAAGCCTTGGAACAATTTAGGCCCGTTGATGAGATTTTGATAAAATAATCGCACAGCTTGTGCGGCAAATGAAGAGGATCTTCTGATGGTGCAAAAACTATTATTATTGTTAAGCCTATTGATAAGCTGTCCCGCCTGTTCTTTTAGGCAAAAGACGGCCTCTCCCGTGACAAGACCTAATGCGGGCGTCATCGTTCTTTTTAACGGGACCTCCTCCGCAGGTAAAACTGCGATCATTAATGAATTACAAAGGATATATGGCATTTCTTATGGGGTTGTAAATCTCGATAATTTCTTAAGTATCTACAACAGAGAACACCCCTTGTCGGAGTCAGAAAAAGAATCCATGACAAATGAAATGTGGAAAGTGCGTCTTCGGAACGTGTTGGATGCCCTATATATTCATGTTAAACAGCTCTCAGCCCAGGGCAAAAATATTTTTGTCGATACCGTAGAATTTGACGATGATTACGAACGAAACTGTTCTATTTTGGGATGTGAACAGGATTTAATCCCGAAAAACGTTATTAAGGTTTTGG
>CAYRPI010000069.1:0-2017 GCA_964426225.1 uncultured Candidatus Babeliaceae bacterium
AGCCGCGTAGGACTCGAACCTACGACCCACAGCTTAAAAGGCTGTTGCTCTACCAACTGAGCTAGCGGCTCGTTCACTTATTCAAATGTTACGGGTTAGACCCAAACATGTCAAGAAAAAAAGACCGTTTTGATACGGCAGACCCGTTTTTTTCCTGTTTATATTTCAAAAATCACCAAACTACCGAAAATTTGGTGAGCCGCGTAGGACTCGAACCTACGACCCACAGCTTAAAAGGCTGTTGCTCTACCACCTGAGCTAGCGGCTCGTAACTTAATTTAAATTTACGGATCGCAGCCTGCTTTGTCAAGAAAAAGCCATATTTTATTTTTTAATCATTTATAAAACTGCAAACTTTTCCTTATCCCCCTCCTCTCATGACAAAATAAAACTGCTAATCACACAAAAAATAAACAACCCTATAATATCCATCAGAGTTGCAAGTAACGGACCCGCAGAGTGAGCCGGATCAACCTTAAACTTTTTTAGAATTAAAGGGATCGTACTCCCTAGCATAACAGAAACAACCACAATCGCTGCTAGCGAACAACTAATCGCCACTGAACTCCAAACATCACCATGCCAGAGAAAGACTCGTACAAACGAAAATCCTGCCAAAATACCGCCTATAAACAAAGCCATAAAAAATTCTCTACGTACAAAACGCATAAAATTCTGCTCATCAATCTCACCGGTTGCTAATCCTTGAATAGCAAGTGCAGATGTTTGACTACTCGTATTCCCGCCTGCACTAACCAACATGGTAATAAACTGGATCAACAACCCCGCCAAAATAACGTGATAATGCTCAATTAACGAAGTAGAAAGAGATTGCACAAAAAGCAGAACAATAAGAATTGAACTACGCTGCCCCAATAACTTCCAAAAAGAGGTCTCAAAATAAGAATCTTTTATGGGACTCATGGTCGCCATACGATAAATATCTTCACTCGACTCTTCTTCAATGATATCTACCAACTCATCACTGGGAATAACACCTAGAAACATGCCTTTTTCATCCACGACGGGAATAGTCATAACATTATAGTGCACCATCTTGTGAGCAACAGCCTCTCTATCTTCATCGCTCTTAGCAACTATTTCATTCTTTCTCAAGAATGTTGAAAGACGAGCATCCGCACTTCTAAGAACCAGATCCTCAAGCAAAATATACCCCTGCAAAAAACCATCGCGATCTGTAACAAAAATACACCGATGCAATTCTTGGTCCGGTTGTAGTTTCCGCAAAAGCTGAATACTCTTTTCTACGGTGAAATCACTTATAAGCGACAAGACATCCACATCCATCTGTCGCCCTGCCGTCTCAGGTTCAAATTGTAAAACAGAGACTACCTGCTCCCTATCCTTCTTTTGAATAAGTCTTAAACACCGTTCCAATTCAGTACTAGAGAGCTCTTCAAGAAAATCAGTCAACTCATCAACCGATAATCGTATAAAAAGAGAGCGCAAATGCCGATCATCCAAAAGCGCTAAGATATGCGCCTTACTAGCACTTGAGAGCTCCTTAAAAACATCCAACTGCCTATCATGGGAAAAAGAAAGAAAAAGACGATGCTCGTCCTCATCTTTCAAATCGCCCAAAAAAGCTGCCGCATCTGCAGGATGCAACTCATTTAATTTTGCACGTAATAATTTTCCAATATCAGAACTTGCCGTAATCACCTCATCCAGATGATCCATCATCGCGGCAAATAACTCTTCTCTTTCCATACACCCCCCTTGTTTTTTGACACGCGACCTATTTGACATTCATTCTATTCGTTTTACTATAAAAAAGAGAATATATAATATAAAAAATGTTGGAAAGCCTCATGAATAAACTAATTCTTATTTACGAAAATGAAACCGCCTCACGCCTTGACCAATTTATAGCCCAAAACAAAGAGGCCTGCTCTCGTACAGAAGCTCAACGTATAATCAACCAAGGACTCGTTTATATAAATAATGCCGTAGCAACCAAGTCTAGCCGACTCGTCTTCAAAGGCGACACCATTAC
>CAYRPI010000069.1:2027-6746 GCA_964426225.1 uncultured Candidatus Babeliaceae bacterium
ATTTGATATACAAGCACGAGCACTTTCTAATTATCAATAAACCTGCAGGACTTCTTACCCATCCTGCCTCTCACAAAGGGAAAGAGATTGCTCTGAGCGATATTGTAGTTGCATCCTATCCTGAAATAGCACAGGTTGGTGAAAACACTCGGCCCGGCATTGTCCACCGCCTTGATAAATACACCTCGGGGCTTATTGTTGTCGCACGAACACCTCACGGATACGAAACGCTTCGCGGCTTATTTAGCACACGCGCAATGAAAAAAATTTACTATGCCCTTGTACAAGGTCATGTTGAAAAAAAAGGTACAATAAAAACCCCCATCATGCGGGATATGGTAGACCCCTGTAAACTGACCTGCTGCTTTACCACAGAAGGAAGACCCTCCGAAACCTCTTTCGAAGCCGTCACCTATTTTAAAGCAGGATTTAATCCCCTGCCCTACACACTCATCCGTGTCTTTCCAAAAACCGGAAGAACCCATCAGATTCGTGTCCACATGGCCTCTATAGAGCACCCCCTGGTAGGCGACACTCTCTATGGGAACAAAAAAGCTGGCGACCTTGGTCGCTATGCACTCCATGCGGCAGAACTCTCCTTTAATTTCGATGGAACTGCATTTTCATTTAAAGCAAAGATGCCTGATGATCTTGCCGCTTTTTTAAAAACCTGTCACCCTGTGGATATGCTCGAAAACCCTCAATAAAGGTCCCGATTATGGAATACCTCTACGCCCCCTGGCGAGGAACCTATTCAGAAAAAATTCAACAAAAAGAGAAGCCCATTGATGGGAAAAGCGTTTTCTCTATAGCATTTGAAACAGGAGACGGCGATTTGATCCTGAAGGATGAAAAAGCTCTTATCTTAAAACGCCTTAAACACTCTGTCATTCTACTCAACCTCTACCCCTACAACCCCGGGCACCTACTAATTGTTCCAAAGCAACAGGCGGCAGAATTGCATGAACTAAGTCCCGAAGCGCGCGCTGAACTTATGGAAGCAACCAGTGCAAGTATTCAGATCCTCCAAAAAATACTTAAAAATCATGGGACCAACATGGGCCTAAATTTAGGCGATCACTCATCTGGAGGAAGTATTCCAGAACACCTACACATCCATATTATTCCACGGTGGCGCGGAGACACAGGCTTTCTTCCTCTAATTGCCGAGACAAAGTTGCTCTCAGAAGATTTACGCGTGATATATAACCTGCTTAAAGATCCGTTCAAAGAACTAAACCTGTAGAGACCCATGGTAAGCCTATCCCCTTCTGCTCTATTTTATATTTTTGGTGGCTATGCGATATTTGCCAGTGCCACAACTCTTAATAAGCTTATTCTTTTTCACCTGCCCCCTTTATTTTATGTAGGCATCCGGATGCTCGCTTCTGGCATTCTAATACTAGGCTACCAAGCTTTCAAATCGCCACGCATGAAAATGTGTCACCTAAAGCCAGATATAAAAAAGCTTTTGATAATCGCAGCGTTAACTACTTTTATTCCTTCTGTTCTTAAAGCCTTTGCATTAAAAAATCTTATCTCATCCAAAGCAACACTCATTGCAAGCTTAGACCCCTTTGTTACGGCAATTTATGCCTACTTTTTATGGAGTGAACGGATAACCCGCTCCCAGTTTTTAGGTATGGCCATAAGCTTTACAGGAATAGTCCTATTACTATGGGCAACCGCACCCTCCCACGCACTTTTTGGTTCACTAGGTGCTGTATCACTGCCAGAAATGGCAGCCTTTGTATCCATGATTATTGCCCGCTACGGATGGATTTCGGCACAGCGGGTTATTCACAGTGACCGCTACACCCCCACAGAACTTAATGGGCTAATTATGTTAATGGGTGGGTCGTATGCACTTATAGCATCTGCGCTAACTGAGAGCGTAGATTTTAGCGCTATTCCCATGACCTGGACCTTCTGGGGAGTATGTCTCTATTCCATCACCGTAGCAAATATTCGTGGATACTCCATCTACGGAGCGCTTCTTAAAAAATACCCCATTACTCTAACGTCCCTATGCGGCATTTCTATACCACTCTTTGTACACCTTTACGGACCAATTATTCTTGGCGAACCACTCTCACTTATTTTCTTTGTCTCATTGGGATTTGTTGCACTGGGAACATATCTGTTTATAACAAATAAAAATGTAACTACAGCAACATCTATAGTTAAAAAATAAGATACTTTATCAATGTGATTTTAAATCTTAACAATTTTTTAAATCACATTGATAATAATTAAAAATAGCAACTATCTAAAATAAATATTGACAAACAATTGAAAAACATTACAATATATAGCTCTATTATAAATTAAATTTAATCAATCAAAACAAATTAAAGGATTAATATGAAGATCACAAAAAAACTTATCGCATTCTCGCTTGTTCTAATTATAAATGGCGGACTATATGCATCAAATAAAAAAGACGAAAACCAGTTCGAAGAAAAAAAGCAACTCGGCGGCGAATCTGAGAACAAGATTAAAAATAAGCCTCTCAATGTGGAGAGAAAATATATAAAAAGCACTCCAAAGAAACACACTAAAGAATATATCGAGCGCGAGCACCGTATTGCTCTATATAGGGCCATTTATGATTCTACAGATGTTGCGGTCGTAGGCGCTCTTATTAAAGAGGCCAAACAAGATATGGTTGTCAGTATCTGGAAGATATGGTCGCAAAACGAACGTTATAATCTAATCAAAAATCTATCAAACGTCGAAGACGCGGAGGCCTCAAAAATCTTCTCTAAGAAGGAATTCTACAACTACATAAATAATCTGATCCAAAACAAAAAAAATTCGGAAGCACCAAAAAACATCAACGTTAAAGACTTCTTCAAATACATAACAGGTGTTAAAGAGAAACGTCCTAATTTGGCAAAAAAGCTAACATACTCAATAAAAAATGACTCCCCCTACAATCCCCTCGGAACCTCTTACACACCTAATGGAACTACTTACATTACAAACTCTTCAACAGGAGAAGAATTTAGAGCAGGTACCTTTGAAGTTCTGTCGTTAAAAAAATTACGGGAACTCACAAAAAATATTGATGAACTAGACGAAAAAAACGCATCCGGTACTTTCAATGTCATTATTTCCAAAGGGAAACCATCAACAGCCAATCCTCATGTTGACATTGCAATGTTATTGGCAAACCCGGATAATGCAAACGCTGCATTTGTCGGCACCTCTAACTTTGATTGCCGTGAGGGCATTAATGCAGAGTACAACAAAGTATCAGACTATCCTACCGATCCTACGCAAGGGCCTAGAATGTCCAACAATGCGGGTGCTATTCTTCGAGACCATCTGGTTAAGTTCTCGGATGGTACAATAGGTCAGACGGTTGATGAAAAATGGGTTAAGCCTAACACAGAAAATCATCCTGAAATTGCGCTCTTTAAAGACCAGAATGTGGAAATAAAGAACGGCTATCTAAAATTCAGTAAAACAAACGCCCCAAAAATTCTCAATCGCCTAGAAAACCTTAAAAATGATTTTCACATTGGATACCAGAAGGGTGTGCAGGTTATATTTGGCAAAGATCATAACCATAAAGCTTGGACTCTTAAGGGGAAATATGAGGTACTCAACAATCAAAAGCAAATTGTGGACCAGATTTATGTTGCCGCATTAAACTTAGATTCTGAATGGAAAGCCACTCCTCAATGCAAAGAATCAAAAACTATTGCAAAATTGATTCTTAAGTACTCTTACGAATCAATTTTACGCGCCTGTGCTGCACAAGGTATAAAAAAAGTTTATCTCCCGCTTATTGGATGTGGCGTATTTGAAAACAAACCGAAATGGGTTATCAGTATTCTCAATGACCTTGCAGGCTTTATCAAAAAAAGTGGCATAAAAGTTGTTTTGAACCTTTTCTGTGAAAAAAATAGCAAAGAAAAAAACACCTATAAAAAATCTTTTTTAAACGATTGCGAAAAGCTTGTAAAGAAGACCGATGGGGACTATACCATCTATGAATCTATTACTCCTATTAAATAAAGCGAAAATAATCGACTAAAAACAGACAGGGCTGGTTGGTTAATTCCTACCGGCCCTAACTTGTGCCCTTATTCCCCAATCAACACAAGACTTTCTTTACCTTTAAATGAAATTCCCAATTTCAAAATTCTAGACAGTCCTAATGCACGCAATTCCGCCTCATATTTATTAGCTTCAATCTGTTTGAGAGCATCTTGAGCTGCGGATTCGAGGGTCTCTTTTTCTTTCTCGCCAACCGCTTTAAATTCGAGAACAATCCCTGTTTTTGAACGATCTTTGGGAATAAACATTACATCGTACCGCCCATACCCACTTTCACGATTTGACCGTACTTCATGTGTTTGTGAAAGACTTGCAAGCATACCCAATACCAGCGCATGATAAAATAGTTCCGGTTTATTACCCTGAATATCAAAGTAACTTAACGTTGTAAGACTAAATCGTTCAAAACTCTGTTTAAAGGGAACTGCCTTGCCCTCTACAAGGTTATCGAGCATCTGCTGAAATTCACCTCTATTCCAACTACCTTCAAACCAATCTTTAAAAGAAGTCTCGTACACCTCCATCACCTCTTCATTTGGTATACTAAGTTCAGCTATCCGAGAACGTCCTTCAAGCCTATTGTTTTCGAACGTCAGGTAGCCACAAAGCAACAAGAAGTTCCAGAGCGCTTCATCCTTCGCATCAAGATCA
>CAYRPI010000070.1:0-6736 GCA_964426225.1 uncultured Candidatus Babeliaceae bacterium
TTCCATGCTTGCAAACACTCCCAGCCGTCGCCAAGGCTATGGCGGGCACGGCGGGATGAGCGGTGGATGGGCGTGACTTTTTTCGCATTATCAATGCATTCAAGAGAAAATCTTGCTTCTTCAATATTTCACAATATCTTTTTCCACCGCGCTCCCTCGATACAACCCTTCGGGTCACTCGGGATGAGCGGTGGGGAGAGGTTTTGTGAGGAAAACGATTATGCGTGCGTTTTTCTCTGGTTGGCTTAATGGGGTTTCTATTATGCAGAGAGTTTTTTGCAATGGAGTGTGCCTGCGATTACGGTCGAAGTTGCGAGCAAAAAACATGCAAATTGTAATTTTTAGATAAAAATAAACGAGCGACTTTACAAAAATAAGCTTTGGTGTTATTGTGTAGAGACGTGCTAGTAAAGAAAGCTTTTTGCAGGATCAAATCTTGTTGAAAGGGTTTTGGCATCCGTGTTTAGCATCAAAGATAAATAATGGCGGGAATGGAGGTTCCTTTGGAGGTTCTTATGTATTGTTTTAAAGTTACTAGAAGAAATCGTGTACTTCGCGTATTTCTTATTTTTACGAGTATGACAGGCTTGTGTGAAACGGCGTTGTTATCTGCGTGGCCTACGGCTAATCGTCAGCAGCAGCCTGTTGCAGTTAAGCCAACGGTTGTTCAGTCGGGGACTGTTCAGTCGACGACTAATCGTTCTATGATGGTTCCGTCTGCAGGACTAAATCCTACACGTGTTGTCTATTCAAAGCCGGTGGTTCCTGCCATTAGGATTAAATCCTCATTTTTGCCTTCTTATAGAACTATGCTCTTTTTAGGTGGGGCTGGGATTGTTGTAGGATGGTTAGGATATAAATTTTGTGGATGGACTTATGGGCTTTCGAGTTTGATGTCGATGATTAATGGATCGAGTGTATCAGGGTCTGGTTCTGTAGAGGGTTCTAATGTACAGCCACAACAACAGAGTGGGTTGTTTTTTAATTCACAGCCGGAGGGTCCTAATTTACAGCAGCCACTAGTTAATAATCTTCCGCAGCAAAGTGTTTATAACTTTATTCCTCAGAATCAGCCTGTGATAAATCAAAATCAGGTTGATATTTCAGGGGTAAAGCATAAAACTGATTTAAGTAGTTCTTTTTTTACGAAGCCAAAACTTAATCGAAAAAAATTGAAAACTAATCTGACACAAAGTGTCTTTGGTGGTGCTCCCACTGCGAATATAAATGGTATTGGAACGCAAAACAACGTTCAGGTTAACAATAACATGTCGCAGAGTATGTTTAATATGATTCCAACGAATACGACAACACAGGAAGAATCTTTTGAATCTACGCTCTCTTCTTCCTATAATGGGGAGGAAGTTATTGAGACGCCGGAAGAGCAGAAGAAACGATTTATGCCTGGCACCAATATAAGTTCAAAGTTGAAAGATAAAATCTTGCATCTTAGCCATGTGTTAGTGCATGATCCAAAAACTAAGAATAAGAACTAAATCTTCTGCATTTAAGATAAAGAGCAGGGGCCTTTTGATAGTGTTGATCTATCAAAAGGCCCCTGCGTTAATTTCAATTCTTTAACTTTTACACCGCAGAAGCGACCGATAAGACCTCTTCAATGGTCGTCAAACCTTTCTTAGCCTTTTCAAGCCCATCTTCTACCAAGAGCGTCATGCCATCCTTGCGCGCTTGCTCTTGTATGATAGAAGTTTCGGATCGCGATAAGGTCAATCGCATAACCGCAGGCGTCATCGCCATTACTTCAAAAATAGCAAGTCGACCACGATAGCCCAAGTTTAGGCAGGCTTCACACCCTACGGCTTGATAGAACGTAAACCCTTTTAGCTTTTCATGCTCTAGGCCTAAGCGTCGAGCAATCTCTTTCTCTGGAATATACGGTTTTTTACATATGTCGCACAACCGTCGAACCAGTCGCTGAGCAACAACAGCGGAGATAGTTGATGCAATAAGAAAGGGTTCTATGCCCATGTCAATCAGACGGGTTACGGTTGCAGCTGCGCTATTGGTGTGGAGCGTACTGAGTACTAAGTGGCCGGTTAAAGCGGACTGAATAGCAATTTGAGCGGTTTCATGGTCCCGCGTTTCTCCGATCATCACAATATCAGGATCTTGTCGTAAGATTGAACGCAAGGCTGCGGCGAAGGTTAGCCCTACCTGTTCCTTAACCTGTACCTGCCCGATACCTTTCATCTGGTATTCAATAGGATCTTCAACGGTAATAATATTGACGTCCGATGTGTTTAATTCGCTTAAAATAGAATAGAGTGTCGATGTTTTACCCGATCCGGTAGGTCCCGTGAGAAGTAAAATCCCATTGGGACGAGCTATGCTGTCGGACATAACGCGATAGTCTCGTTCATTAAAACCGAGGGTTTTTAGGGTTCCAAAGGTCTTTGTTTTGTCCAGCAGACGCATAACAATACGTTCACCAAATGAAATAGGTAGAATCGAAACACGCAAATCAATCGAGCGATCTGCAACTTTGATGGGTATGCGTCCATCTTGAGGTTGCCGTTTTTCGGCAATGTTTAGATTTGCCATAATTTTGATACGTGAGGAGAGCGCCGATTGGATACGTTTAGGAGGTGTAAGAGCTGGATAGAGTATACCATCAATACGATAGCGTACACGTATCTCTTTTTCAAAAGGCTCTATATGAATATCGGAGGCGCCTCGTTTGACGGCCTGGTAGAGGATGTGGTTAACCAATTTAATGATGGGTGCTTCGCTCGCCATTCCCAAAATATCTTCTTCGTCGATAGCTCCAAAATCCATTCCCCCTTCTAAGGCCTGTTCTTCTTCAAGCTCCTCGATCATCTCTTTGGTGCCCTCAAGAGGGTAGAAACGATTGATCGCTTCGATGATGACGCTACGCGGGGCTACGCCTAGAGGAAGTTGTTCTTCCAATAATAGCCTCAGTTCGTCTAGGGCCTGAAATGCAAAGGGGTTTGCTAGTATTATTTCTCGATGGTCATCCACAATGACAGGCATTATGACATTTGCGCGCAAGAAGGGCAGAGACGCCTTTGCCAGAAGTTCTGGGTCCGCCATCTTTTCGGTTATGTGCTCATAAAAGGGCACTTCAAATTTTTCGGCAAGTGCTATTGCCAAATCTTTTTCGCTAATAAAGTTATGGGTTAGGAGATAGTCCTCAAAGGCTATTCCTGTCTCCACACTTGCTTTTTCTGCAATTAGACGCTGTTCCTCTGAGAGGACTTTAGCATCGTACAGTATCTGAGCTAGGCTCTTTTCTTTCATCTTCAAGCTCCCGTTTTTTGAGATCTTTTGTGTACTGATTGCGTATTGAGTCCAATTACTTGCGTGCTGCGGAAATATCGATAGGCAGCCGGCTGCCATTTTTTTCTGCTACAAGGTGGTATCCGAGTACATCTAAAACTTTGAAAAGGCTTTGAACACTTATATTTTTTCTCGTGCCGGACCGAATGCCTTGTATTACCGTCGGAGACACGCCTGCAGCTTCGGCTAATTTTCTTACAGAAATACTATCTTTGAGCATAGCTGCAATAAGTAATTCTGAAAGCACAAGTTCTCGGTATTCTTCGTCGAAAGCCCTTTTTTCTTGCGGGGTTAGTTGACCAACAAATTCGTCAAAAGTTGAGCGAACTTTTTGTTCTTTAAGTTTTTTATCCATAATAATCTCCTTCTTGGCATCTTTGTTCATAGTCTTTTTTTGCTGCTATTGCTTTTGATAATTCTTTGCGAGGCATTTTTGTTGCTTTTTTTCTGCCGTTCGAGCGGTAAATCTTCGAAATAATTAAGGGCATCACTCTTCTTGCGTGCATCAACATACCACTCTATTGTGAACTCCGCACCGACAGGTTACCACAGAGTGAACTTGCCCGAAAGTGACCGGTGTGGTATTGTAAAAATAAGTTTGTACCATTTTTAGGATTAAATCCTGTACGTTATCGTTTTTTAGTTCGGAAGAATATGAATCAAAGGCTTTCGCGTTTTTCTTCACTGTTAATGTGTGTGGTTCTTTTATTTTCTGCCAGCTGCGCTCGTAAGAAGCCTTCTGCAGTAACAGAAGCAACCCAGGCTCCCGTTATAACCCTTACAGGGGAAGAGATTGCATCGGCTAAAAAAGTTAAAGATATGTCCTTTGAAGAGGCGGCACGAGTTCTTGCTTATTATAAGACCGTGGATAAGGAGCCGCAGATGGCGTCTGTGTATGAGCGACTTGTAGGTTTAGCTGCAGATCATGAGACTATGGAGCCGCTCTTGCGTGAGTTTGCCGACTTAAAATTTAAATTACAAGATTTTGAGGAAGCGGAGGCGCTGTACCAGCAATACGTCATGCTCTATCCTGGTGGCAAAGATATTGATTATATGGAGAGTCGTATTATTGATTCTATGCAAAGACAGCTTTTGGATGGGCAACGTGATCAGACTAAGGTGAAGGCACTTATTCAGCGTGCGGGGATTTTTATCGAGCGATTTGGTGAAAAGAGTAAGTTTACGCCTGCGGTGGTGAGGCTCTTGCGGCAGGGGCAGTTCTCTCTGTTTGAAAGTGAAATAAATCGAGTAGCTTTTTATATCCAAAAATACCTTTATACCGAGCGTCCAGCATCACTGCAATCAGCGCGGGCACGTCTGTTGAGGGCAGTTGAAAAACAGTTGCCGGAATTGGAGCTATCTATAGCGAAGGATAAGAAGGCTTTGATGGATAAGGCTATTGAGCGGGTAAAAGATGAGAATTTTGCTAAAGAGCCTGTAGAGAAGCAATTTGAGTATCTTCAGCGAGCGGTTGACCTGCTTTTATTAGCAATAGAAGAGAGTAAGCCAAAGACTCAAGACGGTCGACTAACAAAAGCTTTTAAGCGTATATTTTAACTATGAATTATCAAAAACTATTGGGCCGAAGCGGCGAAATGGCCGTTGCACGCTATCTTGAAAAAGAAGGATTCGAGGTCTGTTCGTTGAATTATTCCTGCCGTTCGGGCGAAATTGATGTTATTGCTGAGAAGCCAGAGTTGAGAATTTTTGTAGAAGTAAAGACGCGGCAGAATCATTATTTTGATATTTCTCAGGTGGTTAACCTTACCAAACAGCGGCGTATTATCTCTACGGCGTATTATTATAATGCGCACTTTGGCGGGCTTAACGATAGAACGCATCGCTTTGATGTTGCTATTTTACAGCCTGATGGCGAGGGGTGGTTGATTCGGTATATTCCTAATGCTTTTACACCAAGTGTGGAGTGGTTTTAATGCAAGTCTTTCTTCAACGAGCTCTCAGTGGAACTCTTTTTGTTGGATTGTTGGCGGCAACTTATTTCTTTGCTCCTGCAGAAATTTTTACCCTGTTGCTCTTAGGTATTTTGGGGATTATTTTGGCGGTCGAGTGGCCTTCTTTTGGTCCTGCAGTACTTACTCCATGGTATCCCATATTGCCGTTTCTATTGCTTATGGGTTTGAGCCAGTCGGTGCCCTATCGGCATGTAATTTTAATTATTTTTGCATCGGCTATGTTTTTTGATACAGGGTCTTATCTGGTGGGAACTTGGCTGGGGCGGTGGAAAATTTTGCCTACCATCAGTCCTAAAAAGACGTGGGAAGGTGTAGCGGGTGGTGTTATGGCATCGTTTCTTATTTTATTATTGCCATCGGTTCGGCATCTTTTTTTAGAGTATCCGACTGCTACAGCGGGTCTTATTATAGTAATTGATGCAGTTGCCCTTACAGGTGATCTGTTTGTTTCCTTTCTTAAGCGCCGTGCTGGAGTGAAGGATTGTGGTTCCAGTTTGCCTGGGCATGGCGGTTTTTTAGACCGATTTGATAGCATATTATTTGTGACCTTTTTGTTATTTGCTCTAAGGCGCTATCTTTAATAAGTGTGAAAAGTATGTTTGAGATTATCTATCAATCAAAAAAATCTCGTGCGCGTGTTGGACGTTTACATACGCCCCATGGTGTTATTGATACTCCAGCTTTTGTACCGGTTGCTACTAATGCGTCAATAAAGGCTGTTGATTCAACGCATATAAACGAGCTGAGCGTTCAACTTCTTTTTTGTAATACCTATCACCTGTTGTTGCATCCGGGACCAGATGTGGTTAAAGCGGCGGGGGGGCTCCATTCTTTTATGGGGCGTACGGCGCCTTTGATAACCGATTCGGGCGGTTTTCAAGTTTTTAGTCTTGCATATGGGAGCGTCTTTGATGAAATTAAGAGCAAGGGTTTGAAAAAACAGAACGGGTGTATTCTTAAGGTGTCAGAAGAGGGCGTTAGATTCCGCTCTTATCGGGATGGGGCAATGGTGTTGTTGACACCAGAATCTTCGGTGCAGGTTCAAAAGGCATTGGGAAGTGACATAATAATTCCGTTGGATGAGTTGCCGCCGTATCATATTGATCGTAATGTCTTGCGTAATTCTTTAGAGCGGACGCATCGGTGGGAAAAGCGTTCGTTGGATGAGCATCGTAAAGATATTCGTGAACAGATTATGTATGCGGTGGTCCATGGGGGCGTGGATCCAGAATTTAGGGCGCGTAGCGCGCGGTATCTGGGTTCATTACCGTTTGATGGGTTTGCCATTGGGGGAAGTTTAGGAAAAACGCGTGAAGAGATGATGGCAATGTTGACGGTTCTTATGCCGCAGTTATTGCCTGAATGGCCGGTGCATCTATTGGGTATTGGGGATTTGCCATCTCTTGAAGCCGGGGTGCCGCTGGGGATTGCTTCCTTTGATAGTT
>CAYRPI010000071.1:0-6621 GCA_964426225.1 uncultured Candidatus Babeliaceae bacterium
ATATATCTGGAGCCTTAAATCCACAATAAACTGTCTAAATAAAACATCTCACAGAAAAGTCCCTAACCAAAACTTATTTTACACCAAACTTAAAAATATGTAGAGCTCTAATAAAAAAAACTTAAAAATTCTAATTGTTAAGTGGTTTCAAACATTCATGACCCTATTAAAATAGTTAAAAGCTCCTGGTGAATTTTTTCAACCTCCTGTATCTTTAAATAAGAAAAAGGGGCAGGATTTAATCCTGAAACCGATCGATTTTTCGTCATTACGTTGATTTATAAATTTTGGGGTTTTAAAACTATGTATCCTGTTCTATTGCACCTTTATGGACCATTTTCCATTCATACCTATGGCGTCTGCATAGCTGTAGGTATTATAGTTGCGCTCACGCTAGCTACATGGAACAAAAAGGTCACTACCGTTATCTCCTCCGATCTTTTTATCTCCCTAATAAACTTAAGCATACTAACAGGTGTTCTAGGCGGACGGCTTCTCTATATTCTTATGGAACCCTATCGATTCGAAAAACCTCTAGACTTAATTGCAATCTGGGACGGTGGCTTTTCAGTTCTAGGGTCAATATTTTTTATCATAGGCGGATTGATACTTTACCTGCGTCGACACGCATTACCTCTACTTCCTATCTTAGACATAATAGGTCTATACGCACCCATTGTTCAGGCATTTGGTCGAATTGGATGTTTTTTTGCAGGCTGTTGTTACGGAACACCGTCTCATCTTCCGTGGGCCGTTACCTACACCGATACGCATACTCTAGCGCCTCTGTGTACCGCACTCCATCCAACCCAACTATATAATGCAACGGCATTACTTCTACTCTTTTTAGTCTTAAATTTTTATATGCATTTCCAAAGAAAACCAGGAACCGTAGTGGCGTTGTCTATTTTTGGACTAACCACAATCCGATTTGCAACCGATTTCTGGAGAGGCGATCGGCAAGATCTCATAACTACCATTCTAGGACCCCTTTCAATCAACCAACTTATAAGCATTCTCCTGATGGTCATCGCGCTAGTCGGTTTTTTTGTAGCAAGCATCACCTCCCACAAAAATCCCTCTGCACAATGAATCTATTTGAATATATCAAAGCCCACATCTCTATTCTGGATGTGGTTCAAGAATATGTGACACTTAAGCCCGCAGGCAGTTATTGGAAAGGCTTTTCCCCTTTTAAACCTGAACGCACCCCCTCTTTTACCGTTAGTCCACATAAGGGCATTTACTACTGTTTCAGCACAGGAAATGGTGGCGATGTGATTAATTTTGTTTCTAAAATTGAAAATTGCAGCGCCCTCGAAGCTGCACAACATCTCTGCCAGCGCTTTCATCTAACCATCCCCGAACAGATTGCTAAAACTATTCCAGGCAAAGAAACTAATGGACAACAAAACTATCAAACGGCCTGCTCACTCTTTGCCACTTGGTGTAGAAAACAGCTATATGAAACCCCCTTTGCACTAGGATACCTCCAACGAAGAGGGCTAACAAAGGAGACCATTGAACTATTCAATTTAGGCTATTGCCCCGGGGGACCCCAAATCACCTCTCAGTTTCTGGAATTTGCCCGCTCAAATGGACTCATGGCTCAACAACTTATTGAAGCAAAAATAATTATCGAGGGCCAGCATGGACCCTATATCCCCTTCGACGACCGAATAATCTTCCCCATACATGATGCTCTAGGCCGCGTATGCGGATTTGGCGGACGTATATTTCGCACCGACGACACTCGCGCCAAATACTACAACTCTCGTGAACACAATTACTTCAACAAAAAAAGCCTTCTATATGGTTTTCACCAAGCAAAAAAAGAGATGCAAGCGCAAGGAGAAGCTTATCTTGTTGAAGGATACATGGATAGCATAGCTATGACGCAGGCAGGCTATAAAAATTGTATCGCCACCCTTGGAACAGCATGTACCCACGAGCATTTAGCTCTTTTGGCCCGACATGTTCAAAAAGTCCTTGTTATGTATGACGGAGACGACGCAGGCCAAAACGCTATAATGCGTCTAGCTCAACTATGTTGGCAAGTTCGTCTGGAACTTTTTGTCCTTGTTTTACCAAAGGAAGAAGATCCAGCGTCTTATCTCTCACACCATGCATCTCTTAAAGAGCTTGGAGCCCCCCAAGAACTTTTTTCATTTTTTATAAACCGCCTTGGGCAATCCTTTTTGCAAAAAAGTTTACAAGAAAAGCTTGCCACAGTAGCACAATTTGTTGAAATCATAGCCTCAATAAACGACCCACTACAGCAAAACATACTCCTTCAACAGGCTGCAAAAACCTTCGACATCCCCTTTAACGCTCTCAAACAGGAATTTTTACAATCCATGCACCAAAAAAGGTCTCTCCCTGCGCCTGAAATTACACAAAATCCCATACCTGATTTAGAAAAAAAAATATTTTCTGTTATATTGAATAATGATAAAGTATTAAACAGTGAAGATGCAAAGTTCTTAGAAGATCACCTGTCTGAACCTTTAGGAAGATTATTAGGTCTGCTTCGTGAGAATTCTTACAATTTTGATCTATTCTTTGCACACCTCTCGACAGATGAAAAACAGGTTGTTAGTGGTTTAGCTGTGGCTGCAGAAGGCTTAACTAATCCAAATACTTTTCAAGAACTCATGATTCAGATTCAGAGAAAACAGTGGAGGAATCTAGTGAACAATTTGAAAGCACAACTATCAAATGCATCACAATCACAGGATGCACAGACCGTGCAAAAAACATTATTAGAGCTACAGGCAATAAAAGGGATTTTGTTACGTAAAGGGAGTTCATGAACAAAAAAATTCGGAGCGAGCCGCATATTTTTGACGATATTCTCGAACGTGCCCGTCATGCGGGTTCAATTTCATACGAAGAGATAATCGCACTTGGCGATGAACACGAACTTTCTGAAGATACACTTGAACAATTATTAAAACTTCTAGAAAAAGAACATATCGAACTCATCGTTGAAGGGGCACCTTCGGCCACCCGTAGACATGAAGAAGAGTTAGAAGAAGTTTTACATGCAGATGATTTAGTATCCATAGCAAAAGTCGAAGAAGATGACGAACTCGAAGACGACAATATCGTAGACGAGGGAGATGTAGAAGAAGAAGAGGAAGAAGAAGTTCGTACCAGCGAAGCCGCTCAAATTTCTGATGGCGTCAAATGCTATCTACGTGATATAGGAAAAATTCCCCTTCTTAACAAAAAAACTGAAAAATTTATTGCAGATAAAATCTCTCGAAGCAAACGCCACTCCATAGAAGCTTTATCTAAATTCCCTTGCATCCACCGGGAAATTATAACCCTAGGCGAACGGCTTTCCAAAAATACGATCCCTCTAAAGGATGTCATTCAATTTTCTGATTTTGACCAAGAAAATCTACCACGCTACGAAGAAGAAAAAACAGTACTCCTAGAAAACATAGGGCAGATAGAAAAACTCGTCGAAAATGAAGTAAACATCTATCGAGCTTTCCGTGAAAAACTGGACGATGCTAAACAAAAAACTAAGATGCTCGAAGAGGTCAAAAAAAACAAAGAGACGATCAGCAAAGCAATACAAACTATCAAACTATCCAATAAACTAGTGCGTGCGCTGGGCAAAAAAATAGATAAGTTCCTAACAAAAATAACTGAAAAGAAAATTCAGTTAGAAGAGGCCACTGCTGCACTTGCTCCGTATGAACGTGCAAAAAAACTAGATGAAGAAAAAAAGCTCATTGTTGAAAAACTCCAAAAGACCATCAAAATTGCGAGTAAAACACTCCGCAAAATAGAACATGAAATGGGACTTTCGCAAAATCGCGCTTTTGATTATTTCAAAAAGTTTCAAGACAGCCAAGAAGATGATAAAGCCGCTAAGGATGACTTAGCCCGCGCTAACTTGCGTCTTGTTGTAAACATAGCTAAAAAGTACGTTAATCGCGGCCTTCACTTTCTAGATCTAATCCAAGAAGGAAACATCGGCTTAATGAAAGCGGTTGAAAAATTTGAATTTGAGCGCGGTTATAAATTTTCAACGTATGCAACCTGGTGGATTCGCCAAGCCATAACCAGGGCTATAGCAGATCAATCACGAACAATTCGTGTTCCAGTTCACATGGTAGAAACACTTAATAAAATCAATAAAATCAAACGTACCTTCCTCCAAGAATTTGGCCGCGAACCTTCGCATGAAGAACTTGCAAAAGAATTAAATCTTGACGAAAAGAAAATAAAAAATATAATTAAAATCTCAAAGGAACCGATTTCACTCGAAACCCCGGTCGGGGACAGTGACGATGCCTTTATTAAAGATTTTATCGAAAATGAGAATGAAGCATCACCAGCTGAAACGGTTGCAAATAATGATCTTAAAGAACACGTGCGCGATATCTTAAAAACACTCACTCCTCGTGAAGAGAAGGTCATTAAGATGCGTTACGGAATTGATGTTGCTTCTGGATACACACTTGAAGAGATTGGAAAAGACTTTGGGGTAACACGAGAACGTGTACGTCAAATAGAGGTAAAGGCACTGAGAAAACTTCGGCATCCATCGCGTAGTGGGAAGCTTAAAACCTTCTTCGACCGAGATGCAGAACTTCCTACAACACCGATTTCACTAGAGCCGGATGAACCTGAAGAATAGAAGAAATACGGTATGGAGATTAGGGTTTAATCCTAACCTCCATACCCTTGTTAAAAAATATATTAAACTATGTATCGAAAGAGTTGGTTAGTTATATGGGTGGTATCGCTGATGATAGTAGCGGAATCTTATTAAATTTTATTGCCTTTATTATATCCCTAGCGTTATGTGCACTTTTTTCATTTCTAGAAACAAGCATGATGGCTCTCCGCCTCTTCCAGCTTGAAGAGCTCGCACAAAAAACAGGCAAATACAAAGCGCTCTTTAAATCGCTCGAAAAAGATCCCAACCGGCTTTTAAATGCCCTTCTCATTGCCTACAACTTAGTAAATACTATTGCCACTATGTCTGGTACTGTTTTAGTTGAAGAAATTTTAAAACATACCTCTCTCCCCGACTACATAAGTTATATAATCGAAGTTGTAGTTATTACTGCAGTATTACTCTTAATTGGCGACATCATCCCTAAAAATGTCGTTAAATTTCGAGGTGAAAAATTCTTCGCATCATCGCTCTGGCTTACCAACCTCACCTTCTATACCTTGTACCCCTTTGTAACCCTATTAGGCTTTTTCACCAATGCTATCCTACGGTTCATTGTAGGCCCTACAGAAAATGCAGCAGAACAGATAACCTCTGAAAAAGAGATCCAATACCTCATTGGATACATCGACGAAAAAGGGCTTATGGAGCGCGAAAAAACAAGCATGCTTCAAAGTATATTTAGGCTAAGTACTACATCGGCTCGAGACATTTTAGTTCCTGCGCCCGAAATTGTAATGATTGAAGCACAACAATCAATCAATGACGCTCACCAGCTTTTTAACCGATGCCAATTTTCCCGTTTTCCGGTTTACAAGGGCGATCCTAATAATGTTATTGGAATGCTTCACTTCAAAGATCTTCTTCCACAGCTTTCACAAAACAATGCCGATAAACCTGTAAAAGATTTTATGCGACCTATCCTATTTATACCGGAAAGTATTCGCATCAACCAGATTTTACAAGAATTTAAATCTAAACATATGCACATAGCAATGATCATAAATGAACATGGAAGCATCACAGGAATGGTGACGCTTGAGGATATTCTTGAAGAAATTGTAGGCGAAATTCATGATGAATATGAATCAATCACAGAAAAAATCTACCCCCTTCCTTCTGGTGGATGGCTTGCAGATGGAAGTATTGAGCTTGAAAAACTCGCCTCAGTTTTAAAAATTCAGTTCGATCGAAGCTCTAATATCACAACTCTAGGCGGATTTCTAATCGAGCAACTTCAACGCTTACCAAAACGTGGAGAAAAACTGCACTACAAGGGCTATGTATTTTTGATTCAACAGGTAACAAAAACAAAGATCGTACAGGTACTTATCAAACCAGCGGACAACGAAGCAACACAGCTTATGCCTGTTGAGTAAAGATACGTGTAAAACAGGTATGATATAAAAAGGGAAATAGACCCCGTTCTACCTATGCCTGAAACCACCACCTATAATCAAAAAACTCGCAGCGTTTCAACACATCATAGATTCTAAGATCTATCTTCCTTTACTTTAACGTAACATTTTTCAACAGAATTTTTCAATAGTTTATTATAACTGTAAATAAAAAACCAGGAGGGAGCCTCTTACAAAGTACTCCCCCTTATCGAAAAACTAGAAACTAACAGACTGATAGATAATAATCATCAACTGTTTTGCCGGAAAGAAAATCCGTATTAAAAAGAGCCCAATTTGATTTTTCATCTAAGAAAGCCTGACTGCGAGGGTTCTTTTTAGGAGTTCCAAACCCTTGAGCGTAATACATCCAATTCTTTACAATTTCAAGGCTAAAACGAGGAGCAATCCCACAGCCTTTAACCCCTTTTAATTCATCACGTAAAATTCTAACGGCAGTCTCTGCCTTAACTTTCCCCTTCTCTAAATAGAGATTTATTACGGGCAAATAAGCTTTTGACAAAA
>CAYRPI010000072.1:0-821 GCA_964426225.1 uncultured Candidatus Babeliaceae bacterium
AGATTTACCTATTTTTCAGCCAATTCCTTCATTATTTCGCTTAAACTTTTTTCTCCCTTTTTTAAATAGCGACAAGAACCACTAGTCTCTGTGACAAAGGTCTCTGACATGGTGCGCTTCAGTTCTTTAAAAAAAAGACTCGCAATCTGAGAATCTTTGGGAGAAGAGTTGGCTGACGATTCTGACGAAAAATTTGAAAATGACAGATTGTTTTCTCCAAAAACATCTGTTCCAAAACCAAAATCTGCACTTATATCTATGATCCATGGTTTTGTAGTGTTGTTCCAAATCTCCATAACACTATCACAAAAAGAAAGAACCTCTTGAGGGGACTTTTTAAAATTTGTAGATTTTGACAATAAATATATTCGCTGAATAAGGGGAATAATAGGGGTAATAAGAGCTCGATTTTTGTAAAACCGACTAAGTCTATATACAGATCTCAAAAGTCCATAATTCTTGTCAAATATGGCATGTTCAAAGGGTGCCACGCGTTCTAACAAGAACTTTAATGATTGTTTTTTATATTTTTCTCTATCTTTGAATTCATCCTCAAAACAGACGGAAGTAAGTTTCGATAAGTCTGATAAATTGATGAAAATTTTCTCCACAACATACTTATAAATGAAGTCTTCATCAAACAATTGATCTATCAAAACTTTTTTATTTTCATAGGCAAATACTTTTGGAATCATAGCTATATGGTTAAGATAACTTTTTACAAAGTCATCGTTAATCAACTCGTTGATTACCTGCACATGAGAAATGAATTTCTTTAACTTTTTTAAAAACGCTTTTTGCGGAATTTTGTCTTGGACAAA
>CAYRPI010000072.1:831-6585 GCA_964426225.1 uncultured Candidatus Babeliaceae bacterium
ATTCATAAGAATATTTGGTAGACATCAACTCAAGAAACAACCCTCTAAATGCACAAAAAATCTCTTTATCAAATTCATTAGTTTTATTGCGGTAAAAATAGGACGAAATACGCACCTCTGGTCCGATGACACATTCGTTGCCATATCTATATTTTAAAGAGCTTGAATAATGGGGTATCCCCCATCTAACTAATGTAGTGTACGCTTTTTTAATATCTTTATTCAGGGGATTTAGCCGTTGCCCGTTTTTAATTTGAGAATACATGGAAAAAATAGGAGCCCCCTTTAAGATTTCCTTGGACACGGGGGAGGGAAGAACTCGTTGCAAAGACGTTACAAGAGAGTCTGGAACAGCTGATTTTTGATCAAAACTATCAGGAAATAAAACAGGAGCCGTTGTATTTCCTGTAAGGAACGAAATAAGACCACAAATCCCTCCCTTTTTATATGTTATCGGTTTCTGGAGCATCATCTCAACATGATCTTTGAATTCCGAAATAGTAACAGAAGAAAACTTTTCCAAAAAAACGTTATTGCTGGTAGACTCCGGATAAAAATAGATAACATACGATATTTTCTGCTCATTTTCTGTGCCACATTTATTAAACTTAGACTTTGATAAGGTTGATTTAATACCAACTGAAGAAACATAAGACCAGAAAGATTTTGCTTTTAGTGGATATATTTTCTCAACAAGACTACGATATGCTCCAAAAAATTTTTTAAGTATGTTGCATCCCGTATGCACAACAAATGTACCATCGCAAAAACCACTTCTATAAGGCGTCGAAACTCCATCAGTCCTAGACCTAATTGAGTGGCAGTAAAAAAATAAAATCAGATTTTCTATATTTGACAAAGCCGACGGAACACTATTAAAACCATCAAATTTATTTAAACAGAATAAATCATACGCAACAGACGCACCACGACGTGCATCAGCTCCAAAAAACTTTACAAGCCCATCGTCTGCTAGAGAGGATGATTTTTCGGACGCTGATTCTCTCAGACTTTGTAACGTATTATTTAAAAGTTCTGTTGAAAGAAACGATTTGTAACTTCCGGGATTTTTCTTATGAAATTCATTCCACAGCTTTGCTAGATCAATAATTGTCCTATCTCTAATCTCATATCCTGAGCCAGTAATGCGACCTGGTTTAAAAGACTCCTTCTCATACTTCCAGGCTTCGTACCTATTTGACAAAAAAGCAGCCCCTTCCTTGAGTGTAAGCGGCATATTTTTGAACACTACGGCTTCTAAACGCCCCCAAAAACCGATAAGACCAGACACCCCTATCGTGAAATATATGAAAAAATTCATTCAGACCTCCTATCATGTTTTTCAAGAAAGGACCCTCATAAATGCAAACTAGCTTAATAACCAGTTTTCTAGAGCTGAGATTAGTGGAAAAGTCCTCTCTATGTCCAGAACTTTGTAAAAAAACAGGTCTGTTTCACTATTTAGAAAATAAAGTTCAAACTCAAGCTGCGATGGCTTTTAAGCTACGCGCCAGGTTACCAAAAATTTTATCCTCTCTCCGTTGCTTTATAGCATCCGCTTCTTTATAAAGAGCTTTTTGGTAGTTTTGCAATGCAGCAATTGCGTTGGGATGATTAAAAAGAAGATCATTCTGAAGCATCGTGACCATAATCCCCGCTTTTTGCGCAGGTGTTTGTCCAACCCCTGATATAAAGCCTATAAGAAAAGGATAATGTTGCGCAACTTTTTTAGCTATTTCAATGGCAAGCATATCCAGATTCTTCGTAATATCGCTGTTCCAGAAAAGCAAACCGGACAGTTTATGTAGAATTGATTCAAACTGGTCGTCATTGTCGATGTTACTGGTAGCAAATAGAGTGGGATAGGTAGTCATGGCTTTTCCCACGACCTTGTCAACAGCCTCCCCCTTGCTCATTGCCTGCACCATTTCTATAATAATTTTTTGAAAATCAAACACTTCGCCAAAACCAGCGACAATACCGCAGGCACCACTTTTCAGAAGATTCTCTCCATAGGTAAAACCTGCATCTTTAAACAACTTCAAAAAAATGCCGCGCACGTAAGGAACCACGTTTGCCAGTTTACCATCCTGCTTGGCTGCATCAACCCAGACTTGCGCCAAAGCGCTCTTTTTAAAAAGCTTTATCAAAGCAGCCTCAACGACGTCTTTTTCTGTTGAATCACCAATATAGATAAAGTCGAAATACTCTGCAAATAGATCTTCAACAACATCCTCAAAGCTCTTGGAATCCGTTACACCATTTATCTTCGAATCACAAAATTTTTCAAGTTCGTTCTTAATGTAAGTAACACCCTTGTCAAACTTAAAGATTACCCATGCCTTTACCAAGTCGCTACGAAGTGGTTGCAGCACTTTCGCAATAAGATCTTTCGCCTCTTGGAGTTTCAACCATTCATCAGCAATAGCCTTTTTATCTTTAAAGAGTATTGGAATGTTTTTTTCCAGAAATCTTGGAAATCTTCGTATTTCCCTGCGTTGAGAGACTCCTCATGCAATTGCACAACCTTTTCTAAGGCGACCTGAAAGAGTTGAGGCGTCGTCACCGCATTTACTGCATCCGTTGCCTCAAACTTAAGTTGACCAAAATCTACACCGAACAGCGCAGACCCTGCCGTAAAAGCTATTAATAAAGCAAATAAAAATTTTTTCATCCGATATCCTCCCCCATTCAATCTTTAAACCAAGACAAAGACCTTTTCCTTCTTAAAGCTTACAGGAAGGGCTATAGATTTAGCAAGAAAACCAAGATGTTAACAAAATTGAATTCTGGAGAACAATTAGGGGACCACCCGCCCTATTCCACAAAGAACTCTTTTTCAAGAAACTCTGAACCGCGCACAATAATGCGCAACCATGATAGTTTTATATCCAGACGCTCCTCTTCAGAAAGCCTCCAGGGCAAAGAAGAGACACGTAAGCGGTTAATAATGTCATAAAAACATAACGACACACAGACCGATACATTAAAGCTTTCTGTAAAGCCATACATAGGTATAGTAAAAGCCCCATCTGCATTTTCTTGAGCATACAAAGATACTCCACGCTCCTCAGCCCCAAAAACGATTGCAGTCTTTTGAGACAATGATAATTCGGACAAAAGCCCATCTTTTAAATGAGGCGATGCCACCATGATCTTATACCCTTGTGAACGCAACTGAGAAAAACATTCCTCCGTATTATTACGCCCCTCACGTCCATAACGCTTGAGGGTTACCCAATTGGATGCCCCCTTACTCACACCCGTATTAATCGCATATCGATTCTGTTGTTCGATAATATGCGCATCCTGAACCCCAAAACATTCGATAGATCGAATTGAGGCACTTACATTATGTGGTTGGTAAAGATCTTCCAAAACAGGAACAACATAACGAGTTCTCTGTTGCAAAGCAGCATCAACTTTCTCTCTACGAGAGGGAGTTATAAATTGCGAAAGATGTTCTACTAACTGACGCTTTATTACTATATCCATAGCGTTTTAAAGTCCCTTTTAAAGCTGCCAAGTCATATCTCAAATCAACTATACCATAAGGCGAAATTTTTTAAGCACTGAGGGAACCAATAACAAAAAAACCATTAGAACGAACAGCAAAATAATTTTTGTATTCATTAAATCAACCCAAGATGCCGCACTCTGAAACTCCTGCCCCGAAAATGCCAACAGAGTGGTTACGGGTAACATACCTACCGCAGTTGTCCAGACAAATTTTTTCAGAGACACAATGGTAAGTCCCGCCAACACATTAACCATTACAAACGGAATGGCTGGAATAAGGCGAACCAATAAAAGAAAAATAGTCCCATATTCCAAAAAAAGCTCATTAAACCCCCCTAGTTTTTCTTCATACGCTCGCTGAAGACGAATTCCCACCACATAGCGAGCCACAATAAAGGCGAAGGTCGCGCCACAAGTGGCCGCAATAGTTGTAATAATAATCGCTACAGAAGGACCATAAAAAAAACCCGCCGCCATGGTCAAAAGAGACGCGATTGGCAAAACCAATACATTGTCCACAATGTAAATGAGAATAAATAGTATAATCGAAAGAGTATAATGCTCTCTTATAAATTCCCCTATTACCCCATTCCATGAGCGAAGAAAATCAAGAAACAAAAAACTATACTGCCATGCAAGCAGCGCTAAAATTCCAAGAATCGTAAATAAAACTATAAGACGAAAGATCTCTGGAGAAATTTTCTTCATTCTTACCCCAAACCATTTATTGATAACATATAAGTAGTATAGTATGAGACAGAACAAAGAACCATAGACGTAGGATTAAACCAGAATTAAATCCTATAAAAAAGGGGAACCCATGAAAAAAAACCTGTTTTTCACCGCCTATTTCATTGTAACAACCCTTTTATGCACCACTGCGACACAAGCAGGTGAAAAAGGTAATGAAGGAAACATTCTCAATAATGCTAACTCTATAAACAACCAGATAACTGTAAATACATCCGTCACAACCGAAATAGCCAACGCCATAATAGTTTCCATCAAAGAATATGCCGGCTTAATAAAACGAGAGGTATCTCAAGCCTGTGCCTCAGCCTTCCACTTTACAAAAGGAATAATCTATAACCATAAATGGAAACTTGTTTTCCTAGGAACCGCCGGTAGTTACGGTTCATTAGTGGCATCTAATCTTTACATGGAAAAAGAACTCCAACAACCTCAGCGCTGGTTCTTCTGGAAACATCATCTCACTCTTGAAGAACTTTTTGCCATCCCAACACAAGAACTAAGTCTGGACCTAATTGCCGAAATCCAACGCCGGTACACCAGCCCTACTGTACCCACAGACTTCATAACCCCATTTGTTCTTTTTATGAAAGATATCGAATACGACCAAAAACTTATCTCAACCTATACAAAGCTTGGAATCTGCCTCGAAAAAATCTATCTAACGGACTATACCTGGTATGACTCTAAAATTAAAGAGCAGTGCGACGATTGGTTACGCCGAACTGCCTTTATTAAATCCATCTATCTAAACTGGATGGCCAATTTTAAAATCAATCAATACGTAAAAAACTGCATACGTGCATCACGCTTCTTTTTAACGCCCTGGAAAATGGCCTTAAGAATTAATGCTTACCTTTGACATATAATACTTTATGTCATCATCTTGGAATCGTAATCCCACTCCAAAGAAAGCATTCTTGTTATATTTGCTGACAAAGTCATCCGACCCAAATACAGCGTAGCAGTTATTTGCAAAGAAGACCTTATTTATCCATTTTAAGTGAATACGATCATCATTAATGCGATATCTGCCTCCAAAGTCAAAGGCTTCAAGCGATGTAACCCAACGAATATTATCGGACTGCATAGGGATATCAATATCAAGAGCCACACCAAAGGTACTCTCAAAGAGACCTCCTCTAAATGCCAATCGATCATACACTTTACCAAATTGAACATCATAAAGCGTTTGATCAAACTTGCGTTTCTCAATCTTCTTAACGGGTGCATATTTAAGCCTATGCGCTGGATCCAACTCTTCATCACCTGGGACCAGAGGGCACCCTCTATCATCAAACCAGCGACGATATTTATTGGTACGTGAAATAGTACCACTATAGGTTCCAACAAGACCTAATTGATAGAAATAGTCTTCTGTTGGATGAACACGAACATCGATATATCCTTTCGCATCTTCACGGCACATATGATCGCCTACTCCATACATACCTTCACCGCGCACATCAAAGACCACGCCCAACT
>CAYRPI010000073.1:0-6574 GCA_964426225.1 uncultured Candidatus Babeliaceae bacterium
ATCTTCACTAAAGTTTTTACTTTCTTCATCAGAGCTACATTTTTCAAAAAAGGTGTTGTTGCCACATCCTCCAGTGGATCCGCTAAAAAACCAATATCCGGATTCAAAACTGTGGATACAATAGAGTTCTTTCGAAACACTTTCCCCCTTGGACTCCCTCGATACATTTGCGCCGCATGTTCCATGCCTGCAAACACTCCCAGCCGTCGCCAAGGCTATGGCGGGCACGGCGGGATGACCGGCGGGGAGGTAAAAACCTAGTTTCAGAAGAGGTCTAATAGAAAAAATGATGCGATTATTTTTTAACGAGAGCTTTATTTTTGACAAATGATCAAGGGCTCATGACTCGGCCCAGGTACAAAATAGTTTTGATGCAAAGGAAATAATCTGTCATACGTTGTTGAAACTCTCAGATGTAGCGGTAAAAATCGAAGCACACGATCAACAACTTCCGCGGGCCACGCACCTAAAAGTACATGCCTAATCTTCATAAATTTAATAAGTGGCTCCTTAAACATCTTTTTGTCAGCAAGCTTCCATGAATTTTTAAATGTTTTTTTATCAACAACCCACGTTCTTAGCTCAGGGCTTTCAGTCAAGACATCCTGAGCAAGCAAAAAACTATCCGTACGCATCGCAAGACCAAGCAGATAACGATAAAGATCAAACTTATCAGAATAAGAAAACTCACTCACTGCTGAAGAAGTTTTAATTGCCCCTTCTATAGAATCCTCAGAACCCTTCTTCATAATACTGTCGAGTTTAGGATTATACTTCATCAAAATCTTATACAGTTTAACCTTATCCCAGGAATAAAACTCTCTGATAAATTTACTAGAGCCGCAAGATAAAAGTGCAAACTGAACAGCCTGCTCAAGACAGGATTGCTTCTTACCCCATTTAAGCCCACACCCCTTGTCCCCAACCACGCCGTATTGCCCAGCAAATGTTTTAAACGGCATCTGATTGTTGACCACTCTATAAAAATCGGCAATAAACGTGAGATAGCTCACCATATTCTCGCATTTTTCATTCTTTGCTATATCAAGAGCGGTAAGCCCCTGACGGTTTTTTATGTAAAACGAAGCCCCATTTCCCAAAAGGAAAATTACTGTCTCTAGGTTGCCTCTCTCAGTCGCCTCATAAGGTATTATACACTCCTCTACATTAATTTTGGCACCGTTTTCAAGAAATTTTAAAAGTGCTCTACTTCCGGCAAATTGCACCGCATAGTGAAGTGATGTTTCTCCCGTAAGCGTTCTTTCATTTATCTCTGCACCTTTTTCAACAAGAAACCGCACACTGTCAAGATCCCCATAGCGCACTGCGCAGTGGAGAGCCGTCTCCCCCTGTTTATTTTTTTCATCAATCTTGGCGCCCTTCTCAATGAGCAACTTTATCATCACAAGGTCCCCGCGCTGTGCTGCAGAATGGAGCGGAGTGTTTCCCCTGTTGTTTTTCTCATCAATCTTGGCGCCCTTCTCAATAAAAAGGTGGAAGAGCTTTCGCTTTGTCTTTTCTTTCATCTGCCTACAGTTCCCCATCAAATGAAGCACCGTATTTCCAAAATTATCCACACTATCGATAGCTGCACCATTACCAAGAAGAAATGCTATACACTTTCTCTTTCCCCTTGCGCTGGCATAAAGCAGCGGTGTGTAACCACTGTTATTCACCTGATTGACGTCAGCTCCTTTTGCAAGGAGATATGCAACCATAGGAACCGTCCCCTCAAACATGACAGCAGTATGAAGCGGCGTATCACCCTTGGAATTTTTCTTATGAACTTTCTTGGCCACTTCCAAACACCAATCTGTATACTTTCTTTGTTCGGACTCTTCATACGGTTCGAGGTACACCCCAAACAAATCAAAAGCTCCACCTCGATCTGGTAATAGATGGGCTCCGTTTTCAACGAGAAAAATAACTATATCAAAATATCCCTCGTCAACCGCAATTTGAAGGGCCGCTTGCCCATCCTCATTCACGCTATTAATATCAGCGCCTTTTTTAATAAGAAATTTAACAACTTCTAAATATCCATAGGCCGCCGCCAGATGAAGCGCAGTCCAACCAATCTCATTAATTCCATCAAGCTGCGCGCCCTTTTTTACTGCCACCGCAAGCTTTTCAACCAACTCTAATTCACTACCCTCATGTTCTTGAATAATATCGCACAGCAACGTATCAAAACGTGGAACAACTGGTTTATTGCCACCCTCGGTGTACAACCCCACAAAAATTAGACAAAATATTAGATTAGAAATGGTACGTTTAGCCGTCATAATAAGATTCCTGTTAACAATTTTCCCATTCCGATTAGTTCCACTTATCTTTTTTAAAGTAGATTTTGAAGTCCCACAAATTATGCCCACTCCGCCTGGTTCTAACAAGGTTAAGCGTCTCTTGGATTTCATATGCGCGCTTCCGCCTCTTAAACAATATGAGAGCCGGGAATAAAACCTGCTTTTCATAGCTAGGTATAAAAAAGCCTGGTAGTACAATAAGCTTTTTAGTAATGTCAGGAGATCCTTTGCACATAGCAGCCCACGCGCTATTTTCCCTGACCATATGCAGGTCGGAAGCTAAATCAAGATAGTCCTTAATGCTTGCGAATGAAGCATTCCCAAAGCTGGTCTGTTCGAGTTTAAGTTCAAGAGCAAGTTCTTTGGCTGTTTTACCTTCAAAGTTTTTCAATTCTATGTTGGCACCATTTTGGACAAGCAAATGAACAACTTCCTTCTTCCCACCTTCCACCGCGCAATGAAGCGGTGTATTCCCATAAAAGTCCCCCTTATCCAGGTCTGCATTAAGCTTAATGAGCCTAATAACATTCTCGACCCTTCCATTTTGCGCGGCACAGTGTAGTGCCGTTTGCCTCTTGGAATTTACCTTGTTTACGTCAAAACCAACATTTTGCACGAGATATTCGATAGCCGCACTATTATTTTGTTTCGCAAGAATATGAAGCGCCGAAGAGCCGTCATAATCCTGTTGCTCCTGCTCTGCAAGAAATTTTAGAATAGGTAAAAACCCCTTTTTCGCAGCAATAAGCAGAGCCATCTCTTGATCACAATTTTCGATTATGTAATTAGCACCATTATTGACAAATATTTTAACCACATCCAAATGATTATGCTCTACAGCTCTGTGAAGCGCCGTATTCCCCACATCGTCTACATCGTCAATCTTAACACCTCTTTTTATAAGGTACTGCGAAATAAGGGGGAACCCTTCTTGAGCGGAAATATGAAGAGCTGTTGCGTGGGTAGACATCTTTTCAAGTAAATTATACTTACATATCTTAAGCTCATTTATCTTCTTGTACTCGTACTGTTTCTTAAATTCCGCATCCTTCATCATTTTTTTACGTTCATTGGGCTCTACATTCAAAATAACGGCTATCGCATTTTCGGAAACAGGATTTAATCCTGAAACTTGTTGTACCTCCTTTTGTTCTGCAAGTTTAAAGCCCCCCTTTTCAACAATAGGTTCATCGAAGAAATCCGAGTCCAAAAAAGGGTCCGAGTTCGAAACAAGCGAGACAGGTACGGACGGGCACCTAAATGCCTGATTTTTCAGACTCCACATATAAACTTTTTGAAAAAATAATTCCATTTTTTTACTCGGCTCTGCACGCAATAAAAATTTACATACACAGTCAATATTTTCATCCGTAGCCAGATACCGTTCCGCAAAAACCTCAAAACGTGAGGTCCCCTCAATAGCCCGAAAAGTCCGGTCTGCAAGCAGCAAACACCATGCCGCGTCAACCCTTCCCGCGTATATAGCTAGATCATAGGCTGTACGACCAAGCTGATCTTGTGCATAAATGTCCGCACCTTCCTGGATAAGGCATATGATTTTTTTTACATCCCCCTGCATAGCCGCAACATGAAGAAGTGTTATGCCCCCAGGCACTTCAAGCTTAATTTGGTTTAATAACTCCAGTTCCTTGTCAAACCCTTCAAACTTGATTCCACGTAACTTTTTCTTAGGCGTTAGAGTGATAACTTCAAAATCCACCCCTTCAACGGGCTTTTGCGGAGCAATTTTATTTTTTGTCGCAGATAAAGCTATCTTGGGAACGGCGAGTTCCATTTTATCATTCTGTTTGCACCAAGAGTAAAACTTGTCCGTAAATTTCTCTGTCTTATTGAAAGGTTGAGTAAAAAGAAGCTTGCCAATAAAACGAATATCTTCATCACAAGCCAAACATTGCATAGCAAAAATTCCAAAAGGCAAACTCTCCCCTAAAGCCACATAAAAAATTTCAGCAAGCTTAAGACTCTGCGCCGTTTTAAAACTGTTAGTGCATACAGCCATTTCACGGGCAGTCTTCCCATATTTATTCTTTAAAAATACGTTAGCGCCCTGCAGAATAAGATACTCCGTTATTTCTGAATATTCCCATTTTGCAGCGAGTATCACCGTCGAAATTTTGATAGTTTATATCAATATTTTTTTTCCAAACACAATCCTCCACCTCCTCTAAAATTCCACGCTTAACAGCCGCATGTAAAGCAGAATCCATACTCCTTAGTGGTACCCCAGAAAAGACTAATAATAATGCTACAACAGAAAAAATCCCTACTCGTTTTAACACAATAAATCCCCTAATATAGCTCTATATATGCACCTTTTGTAGTTACAATGCTGATTAAAGAGTACTGGGTTTTTTATTTTTTACCAGCTGAATGCACTCGCTACAACCACGGCAATATTCAACCTTTATATTCCCCATCCACAAAAAATTCTAGCTACTTCTAAACTTCTGCCTCAACATCCGGTATCTTCACTAAAGTTTTTACTTTCTTCATCAGAGCTACATTTTTCAAAAAAGGTGATGTTGCCACATCCTCGAGTGGATCCGCTAAAAAACCAATAACCGGACCATACAGCAACGTACTTATACCTCTTAAAAACTTAGGTGTAGGACTATAAAGTATCGCCGCATGGCTCTTGTTATTATTAATAAGCAAGAATCGCATTAATCGCTTTTCAAGACCCTTTTCTTCCACAGCAAGCCTAATAAATATCTTTGATTTACCAGGTTTACTACTAAAAGAGATGACACGTGTAGGCGTAGAAAGAACGCCCCCAAGTTCCTCCCAATTCTTTGCATCGGTCCCTAAAAGGTCATTGATCATCATTAACATATTTGACTCTGTGGGCATTAAGCCCACCTTAATTTTGTCCCACAAAAAGGCATAGGTCGCCGTTTGCCGGTTCCCCAAACCCCTAAACCACTGCAACCGTGCAGATGCATCATTAGCATCATATCCACTAAAATCCGAAATAAACATCTCAATCTTTTTACTATCAACATTTTTCTCAAAAAGCAAACTATCAAAAGCATCCGTTTTATCCGAAAAAAGAAGGCCTCCGATCATTTTTAAAAGACAAACCTCCACACAGTCCGCAAAATGGCGACTCCCAAAATTCTTAAGTGTAGGAATAAAAAGATGCTTTGATTGAATACGCGCAATAATACGCTCCTCTAAAGATGCATCTTGTTTTACCTGCTTATAAAAATCAAGCGGATATTTTTGAGAGCAGAAGGCGTTATACGTCTGAAAATCTGAAAGAAATATCTCCCGTCCATATGGCGTTAAGACATTTTTTTTGCATTGTGCAGCTACCTGCGCAAATCCTTTGATAAAATCACACAAAACTCTTCTATCTACCGAAAAATCACAAATAAAAGCCAGAAAAACTGACAACGGAAATGACTTTTTATAAAAACCACCTCCATTCCCTCCACCCTTCATTGCAGCAACCAGAAGATGCAATTTTCTCCATAGCTTAGAACACCTAACCTTTTCGCTTGTTGGCCCCACAAGACAGACAACCGTCTCAAAAGTTTTCACTACACAATCTTGGGGATAAGCAAGTTTAGAAACATCAATCAACTCAACCTTTTTCGGCACAATCAATGAAGAGTAAAATAACGCCTTTTCCAGAGCAAACTCCTCCGGACAAAACCGTGCAAGTGCAATCAAAGCCCCACACCAGTAAGGAGAAATAACCGCAAAAACAGATTTTCTAAGGGCAAACAACTCTTCCTCATCGTGTATGTGCCAAAAAAGACTACGTACCAGCGGCAATAAAGGACTCGAGACAGAACCAGAAACATAAATATTACGCAGGAGATTCGGTGTTTTATTCAAAACAAAGCCATGAAGAAAATGCAAACCAACCCACTTTTTTAAGATATGCCCATCAAGATGGTACAGATCCTCAACTCCAACCCCGTCCAAAGAGGCCCCCATAACAAGCACCCCTGCCACAATACCAAAAAACGACCGCTTAACCACCACACTATTCTCCTTGTACTAAACAAGATTTAATCCTTGAACAAACGCCCTATCCAAAGAGCACTTCGAAACAGTGTATACAATAGAAAAAACGATGCGATTATTTTCTACCCCTTCATCTCAAGGAAAACAACTTTTTGAAGATGCAGTTCTAAAAGATATTCTCCATATCTTCCCCGCCAACGCAACAAAAAACCTTGTCTATGTAGCCCATCTACCAGGAGGACTTCTATTTGATTTTCTACTTTTGAACAAAT